>CAZYYR010000082.1:0-9570 GCA_964651465.1 uncultured Nitrosospira sp. | reverse complement strand
TGCAGGAAGGTCGCGTTGGCGCTGACCCATTCCTGCGCGGCCACATCGGTAATGCTCATATCTCCCGCGATCCAGCCGAGCAGGCCCGCGCCCATGACGACCGTAACGGGAAAACGGTCCATGAGCTTCATTACCAGCTTGCTGCCCCATACAATGATGGGCACACTCACCACCAGGCCGAAAATAACCAGGAAAATGCTGTCCTTGGCCGCGCCGGCAATGGCGATGACATTATCGAGACTCATCATGGCGTCGGCAATGATGATGGTTCTGATTGCGCCCGGCAAGGTCGAGCTGGCATCTATCTCATGTCCGTCGCCTTGCCCGGATTCCGGCTCGGGCTGAAGCAGCTTGATGCCTATCCACAGTAGCAGCACGCCGGCCAGGATCTTCAGATAGGGAATGGCAAGCAGCGTAAACGCAAAAAAAATCAGTATGATACGAAGTGCGATCGCACCGAATACGCCCCAGAAGATACCGAGGTTACGTTGTTTTTCCGGAAGCCGGCGGCATGCAAGTGCTATGACAATCGCGTTATCACCGCCGAGGACGATATCGATAGCGATGATTTGAAGTACCGCAACCCAGAACTGCGGGCTGGCAAAGTCCATAAAGATCTCTGAAATGGGATGACGACGAGATAGTTACGGGTTATTCAGACGGAATGTCAGCCCTGTCCGAGGATTCATCGTGATTATACCAGCGTCTGTCCGGAAAACCTGTCGGGCGATCTTCAGAAAGCTTGCAGGAAATGTTCATGTTTCTCCGCACCGGAATGGATGAACTGCAGTATTTCGGTTTTGCGGGGCATCGCGTCCTGGTAGCCCAATTCGATCAATGCACGGCAGAACGGTTCTTCAAACAGAACGTAGCTCAGCAGCGTCGATCCGTCCCGCCTCATCGCGCCGATCGCTCTGAAAAAAAGCGTGATCGTACGGGGAAGGGTGTGGGCGTATTGTTCGGCAATCGTGCTGAACTCCACGCTGGGAGAAATGACCATGCATTCGATCGGACGCAGCCGCAGATCCTCGTTTCTCAACTTCTCGTCCGGTATCAGGCGCAGCGTCCTGTTGATGCGCTGCAGGCGTTCCAGATCGACATCCAGGCTGTCGAGAAAAATACTGCCCATGATATGGCCGCCTATCTGTGCCAGGGTCGGGTAACTGTCCACCTTGGTGCGTTCGGGCTGGGCCTCGACAGATTTTCGGGCGCCGATGACCAGCACGCGATCTGCGCCCAGGTGCAGCGCCGGACTGATGGGCGCAAGCTGGCGCATGGAGCCGTCTCCGAAATATTCCCGATTGATCCTGATCGCCGGGAAGAGAAGCGGAATGGCGGAAGATGCCATCAGGTGATCGATCCCGATGCGTGCCGCAATGCCGAGACGGCGCTCCCGCTTCCACGGCATGATCCCGTTCGCGCCTTGGTAGAACGTGACCGACTGCCCCGAGGTGTAGCCCCAGGCAGTGATACCCAGGGCGTGCAGGGCGCCGGATGCGATGCTTTTCTGAATGCCCTGAAGCGGCAAATCGTGTTCAAGCAGCTGGGCGAGCGGCGAATTGTCCAGCAGCGATACGGCACTTCGCTTGTCGAGGCTTCCGAACAGCAGCGAAGCCAGCCAGCGTCCGGCGTTTCCGAACACTCCGACAGGATCGGAGCGGTACGCCTTGCCGACGTGGGCGTTTTCCCACACGGCCAATAGCTGTCTGATCCCTTCATGGAAGTTTCTCGCCGAAAGGGCGACTGCTGCCGCATTGATGGCTCCGGCAGAGGTGCCGCAAATAATGGGAAAAGGATTGCGCGCACCGCCCGGCAGCATGTCGGCAATCGCCCGCAGCACCCCAACCTGGTAGGCAGCGCGGGCACCGCCGCCAGTCAGAACAAGGCCGACCCGAGGCGATGTGGAGGCGGGCGCCGAACTCATTTGCCCGCGGCCCGTGCCGCTCCTGTCCCTCTGGCTGATCATGTGGCCATTATGCCAGACAACGATGGGGAGGGCCCGGCAATACGGAGGCATACGGAAGCGTCGTGGCTGCCGCCGTGGTTACGTGGCAGGGGCGGATTTACGGGAGAGTCCGGCTTTGCGCATTGCCGGTTATCATGTCTTCCGGGGTCACCCACGCATCAAATTGATCTGCCGTAACGTGACCTGATGTAATCGCTGCTTCCTTCAGCGAAATTCCCTCTGCGTGGGCCTTCTTGGCGATTCTCGCCGCTTTGTCATAGCCGATGCGGGGCGTAAGCGCGGTGACCAGCATCAGCGAGTTATGCATCAGTTCTTCGATACGCCCGATATTCGGGGTGATCCCCACTGCGCAGTTCTCGTTGAAGCTCGTCATGCCATCGGCCAGCAGGCGCACGCTCTGGAGGAAATTGTGAATGATCACGGGTTTCATTGCGTTGAGTTCAAAATTTCCCATTGAACCGGCGACGTTGATCGCGACGTCATTGCCCATCACCTGGCAGCATAGCATCGTCATCGCTTCCGATTGCGTTGGATTGACCTTGCCCGGCATGATCGAACTGCCCGGTTCGTTTTCCGGGATGCTCAGTTCCCCGATGCCGCAGCGGGGCCCGGATGCAAGCCAGCGAATGTCGTTGGCGATTTTCATCAGGGAAACGGCAAGCGTTTTCATGGCGCCATGCGCGTGGACCAGGGCATCGTTTGCAGCGAGCGCCTCGAACTTGTTGAGGGCAGTAATGAATGGCAGATTTGTCAACTTTGCAATTTCTGCTGCCATACGCGTACCAAATTCCGGATGGGTATTCAGGCCCGTTCCCACGGCTGTTCCACCCGCCGCCAGTTCATGCAGATGCGGAAGTGACGCTTCCATATGTCGCAGTCCATGATCCAGCTGGGACGCATACCCTGAGAATTCCTGCCCCAGCGTCAGCGGTGTCGCATCCTGCAAATGAGTACGGCCGATCTTGATGATCCCCGAAAATTCCGCTGCCTTGACGTGCAGTGTTTGCCGCAGGGCGGCGGCAGCCGGTATCAGCTGCCCTCTGATGGCGCGGGCGGCCGCCACATGCATCGATGTCGGGAATATGTCATTGGAGGATTGGCCGCGGTTGACATCATCGTTGGGGTGGATTCTGCATTCCCTGCCCCGGCCGCCACCGAGCAGTTCCGAGCCGCGATTGGCCAGCACCTCGTTCATGTTCATGTTGGTCTGGGTTCCCGAGCCGGTCTGCCACACCATGAGGGGGAATTCCGCATCATGATGGCCTGCGATGACTTCATCCGCAGCCTGGATGATGACTTCGGCGATTTCCGGTTCAAGCAGGCCGAGATCGCAATTGACGCGTGCCGCCGCACGTTTCACCAGCGCGAGCGCATGCAGCAACGCAATCGGCATGCGCTCGCCGGAAATCCTGAAATTCTGCAGGGAACGCTGCGTCTGGGCTCCCCACAACGCGCCAGCGGGTACGCGCACCGTGCCCATGGTATCCCGCTCTTCGCGGTAATTCGTCAAGGCTGCCTGGCTATCTGAAGCAGCCGAAAGGGCAGTTTCGGAGATTTCGGGGGTTTCAGAGGTTTCGGTGGTTCCGGAGATGGGCATCGCTCGGAGGATGATTTCCTGGCCGGATTACTGGAAGGCGAAGCGGAGAGGCCGGTTCCGGCAGGCTGCATCGGCCCGTCCGCTCATCGAGGCATGCATGCCTCGAATCGAACATTGCCTCTGGCATCAGCATGGATCATTTCCATGCATGAGCGGGAAAAATCATGCCCGGCAAGACGATTCAACCGGAAAAAAGGAATGGGCGCGAGATGAATCGGAAATTGATCAGTTTTCGAGCCGGAAGGATGCTTCACCGGGCTGGCCCGTTTCGGGATCGATCCAGTCGGATATGCCGATCTCATTTTCTGCCTGCTCGAGGGTTTCACCTGGCTCGTAATCCGAGTCGGCATTGTACTCCATGTCCTGAATGGCATCGAGCAGCGTCGGGAATGGACCGAAGACCTTGTCGCTTTCATTCTCGTCATGCCAGTAAAAACCGTCCGGGCGTTCAATGACACGCGTGGTGTCGTAATCGCGCGACCCTTGTGGAATTGTACGAGCCATGTCTACCTCCACTAGATTGTACAGTCGAAACCAGATTTTGAATTCAATGGTAGCCTCGTCCGTAAAATTTTACCAGCGGAAATTAGGTCATGTACAGGAAAGTTGATGCTGCCCCGAGATCGTCTGCCTGGCTTGTGCCGCGCCCTGCGACGGGTGGAAGCACAAATTGCCTGATCGAATCTTCAGTCCCAGCTCAATGCTCCACCGGTCTGGTATTCGGTAACACGGGTCTCGAAAAAGTTTTTCTCTTTTTTCAGATCCATCATCTCGGACATCCAGGGGAACGGATTGCTCGCCCCCGGATAGAGAATGTCCAGGCCGATCTGCTGGCAGCGGCGATTGGCGATATAGCGCAGATACTCCTTGAACATCGGCGCATTCAATCCGAGCACGCCGCGCGGCATGGTGTCCTCGGCATATCGATATTCCAGCGCCACGGCCTTCTGCATCAAGGCACTGATTTCCTCCCGGAACGTTCTGGTCCACAAATGCGGGTTTTCCATCTTGATCTGGTTGACGACATCTATGCCGAAATTACAGTGCATGGACTCGTCCCGCAGGATGTATTGATACTGTTCTGCCGAGCCCATCATCTTGTTCTGTCTTCCCAGGGCCAGGATCTGTATGAATCCGACGTAAAAAAACAACCCTTCCATGATGCAGGCGAATACGATCAGGCTGCGCAGCAGCTTCTGATCGGCTTCGGGGGTCCCGGTCCGGAATGCCGGATCGGTGAGCGTATCGATGAACGGAATCAGGAACTCGTCCTTTTCGCGGATGGAGGTCACTTCGTGATAGGCATTGAAGATTTCACCCTCATCCAGCCCAAGCGACTCGACGATGTATTGATAGGCATGCGTATGAATGGCTTCCTCGAAAGCCTGGCGCAACAGGTATTGCCGGCATTCCGGATTGGTGATGTGCCGATAAGTGCCAAGTACGATATTGTTGGCGGCAAGCGAATCCGCGGTGACGAAGAAACCCAGGTTCCGTTTGACGACGCGTCGCTCATCCTCTGTCAGTCCGTTGGGGTCCTTCCACAGGGCGATGTCACGGCTCATGTTGATTTCCTGCGGCATCCAGTGATTGGCGCAGGCGGCAAGGTATTTCTCCCATGCCCACTTGTACTTGAATGGCACCAGCTGGTTGACATCCACCTTGCAATTGATGATGCGCTTGTCTTCCACCGATACGCGGCGATGGAGGTCGTCCACGACGGTTTCCTCGTCCGAGCCTTCTCCATCTTTTCCGGCCATGACATCATGGGCTTCATCAAGAGCCCCGTTTTTTCGGGGCATTTTCGGCTGCATTGCCTCATCTTCGAATATCAGCATGTTGTTTTCCTCTTTCTCTCGATCATTCTGTCACATCACTGGCAGGATTCGCACTCGGGATCCTCTATGGAACAAAGTTTGACTTCGGTTGCCGATGTCAGGTTCGCCGCTGACAGGCTGCCTCCTGCCGGTACTGCGTTGAGCGCGCCTGCATCGACCGTGGATTTTTCCGCCGAGGTTGCTGCCAGCGAGCGCAGGTAATAGGTCGTTTTCAGGCCACGCAGCCAGGCCAGTTTATAGGTCTCATCCAGCTTCTTGCCGGAAACCCCAGCCATGTAGATATTCAGCGACTGAGCCTGGTCGATCCATTTCTGCCGCCGTGCCGCAGCCTCGATCAGCCATTGCGGCTCGATTTCGAACGCAGTGGCGTACAGCCTGCGAAGGTCGGCCGGTACCCGGTCTATCTTGCTCAGCGCGCCGTCGAAATACTTGAGGTCGGAGATCATCACCTCATCCCAGAGCCCGATTTTTTTCAGATCATTCACCAGGTAGGCATCCGCTGTCGTAAATTCCCCCGATAAATTGGATTTGACGTAAAGATTTTGAAAAGTGGGTTCGATGCTGGCGGATACACCGATGATGTTCGAGATGGTCGCCGTCGGCGCAATCGCCAGGCAGTTGGAATTGCGCATGCCGTACTGCCTGATGCGCTCGCGCAACGCATCCCAGTCCAGCGTGGCAGATGCGTCCACGTCGACATAGCCGCCGCGTTCTTCACGCAGCAGATCGAGCGTATCCTGCGGGAGAATGCCGCGGTCCCACAGGCTGCCGCGATAGGAGGTATAACGGCCGCGCTCTTCCGCGAGTTCCGTCGAGGCCCAGTATGCGTGATAAGCAACCGCTTCCATCGAGCTATCGGCAAATTCCACTGCCTCGCTGGACGCATAGGGAATGCGCAGCATGTGCAGGCAATCCTGGAAGCCCATGATTCCAAGTCCCACCGGACGATGCCTGAGGTTCGAGTTGCGTGCCTTGGGCACGGCATAAAAATTGATGTCGATCACGTTGTCCAGCATGCGCATGGCGGTGCCGACAGTGCGCTTGAGTTTGGCTGCATCAAGCTTTCCGTCATGAATATGCGCGGCAAGATTGACCGAGCCCAGGTTACATACGGCGATCTCATGGTCGCCGGTATTGAGGGTGATCTCGGTGCAAAGGTTGGAACTGTGCACCACCCCTGCATGATTCTGCGGCGAACGGACATTGCAGGCATCCTTGAAAGTGATCCATGGATGGCCGGTTTCGAACAGCATGCTGAGCATCTTGCGCCACAGCTGTTGCGCAGGAATCTTCTTGTGCAGGGCCAGTTCGCCGCGCGTCACTTTCTCTTCATAGGCAAGATAGGCTTTCTCAAATTCCCTGCCGAATTTTTCGTGCAGATCCGGTACATCGGAAGGTGAAAACAGTGTCCACTCGTCTCTCTCCATTACGCGCTTCATGAACAGATCGGGCACCCATGTGGCCGTGTTCATGTCATGGGTGCGGCGGCGGTCATCCCCGGTGTTCTTGCGCAGTTCGAGGAATTCCTCGATGTCGAGGTGCCACGATTCGAGATAGGCGCAGACCGCCCCCTTGCGCTTGCCGCCCTGGTTCACCGCGACCGCGGTATCGGATACCACCTTGAGAAACGGCACGACACCCTGCGATTTGCCGTTGGTGCCGCGGATGCGCGAGCCCATCGCGCGAACGGGCGTCCAGTCATTGCCGAGACCCCCGGCATACTTGGCAAGCAGGGCATTTTCCTTGATAGCCTCGTAGATGCCATCAAGGTTGTCCGGTACCGTCGTCAGGTAACACGAGGACAATTGTGAGCGGCGCGTGCCCGAGTTGAACAGGGTCGGAGTGGAACTCATGAAATCGAAACTCGACAGTACCTGGTAGAACTCTATCGCCCGTGCTTCGCGATCGATCTCGTTCAGAGCCAGGCCCATCGCGACGCGCATGAAGAATGCCTGTGGCAGTTCGATACGGTGCTCCCGCACGTGCAGGAAATAACGATCATACAAGGTTTGCAAGCCGAGATAGCCGAACTTGAGGTCGCGGCTGGCATCCAGCGCGCTGCCCAGGCGGGTCAGGTCGAACTGGGCCAGGCGCTCATCCAGCAGTTCGGCGTCGATTCCACGCCTGATGAATTCCGGGAAATATTCCCGATAGCGATCCTGCATTTCCTGCTGCATGACTTCTTCGCCCAATACTTCGAGACGGAGTGTATGCAGCAGCAGGCGCGCGGTGACATAGCTGTAGGCAGGTTCCTTTTCGATCAGTGCGCGTGAGGACAGGACGGCGGATTTCCGGACCTCATCCATGGGCACGCCATCGTACAGATCCTTCAACGTGGCCTTGAGTATCAGGTCGGGATTCACCACTTCCCCGAGATCCGTACAGCAGGATTCGATCAGCGCCAGCAGCCGTGCCGTATCGAGAGGCGTCCTGCGGCCATTCTCGACTGTGTTCAGAATACTGGCAGGGGTCTCCGCTACGCCCATTTCCTTCAACTGCGCCCGTTTGCGCGCGCGATCCTCGCGATACAGCACGTAAGCGCGCGCCACATCGTGTTCTCCGGATCGCATCAGCGCGAGTTCCACCTGATCCTGGATATCCTCGATATGAAAGGTGCCGCCGGAAGGCAGGCGGCGAACCAAGGCATTCACCACATCCTCGGTCAGCCGGGCCACCACTTCGCGTATCCGCGCGGAAGCGGCGCCCTGGCCGCCACTGACTGCGATGAATGCCTTGGTCATGGCAACGGCAATCTTGGCCGGCTCGAAAGCCACGACCGAGCCATTGCGGCGAATGACTCTGTACTGGCTGTAGCGCGAATCGAGAGTGGAAGGGGGTGCAGAAAAATCATACCCGGCCGCTGCCGGCGGGTTCGTGTGCTCTGTCGCAAGCTGCATTGTCGGATTCTCCTCGTTTTGCGGGGAAAGCCTGTTCTTTCCCTGGGCTGGAACTGGATACAGTGGCTGGGCCAACGGGCGATCGTCCTGCTATTGGCCCGAGACCAACCACTATATATGGTATTCGTATTGGGAATTTTCAACTACTGCTAGTGGTGCTCATAGTGCTATATTTTTGGTGTGGTGTCAAACCCATTCATCGATGGGGTGAGAGCAGAACATAGATCCTGCCCGGATGAATCCGGTGGAGGAGGGACTGAAAGGAAGCTGGAATACTGCGTTGATGTTCCACCTGTTCGCGATGCGATATTTCTCAAGAAATCTCGCCGGTTTGCCGTTAATAAGCCTCATCCGAATGTATGTGAATGGAGGGCCGAATAAACCATGTTACAGGAAGGCAATGTAGTGGCTGAGCCGCTGAGATTCGAAATCATGGATAACGACCAGAAGTACCGTATCCACTCGAAAACCGCGATACTCTCCGTACTGCGGTCGATGATGCGCAGCAAGTCGCTGGTCACTTGCTATTTCGATCACGGCAGCCGTTTCATCTTGACTACGATCATCGATGTGGACGCGGAACAGGATGAAATGGTGCTGGACTACGGGGCGGACGAAGAATCCTGCCGGCTGGCATTGAAAGCCGACAGACTGAATGTCGTCGGTTTTCTGGATCAGGTGAGGATTCAGTTTGTTTGTGATGGATTGGGGAAGATTCAGTTCGGGCAGCATGACGCCTTCCTTGCCCCGATTCCGGAAGCATTGCTGCGCATACAGAAAAGAGAGTATTACCGGATCAACATCCCGATCAATGCGCCCGTGAAGTGCGCCATTCCATTGCCGGCGGGGGATCGGCCTCGCGTGGAGGTCATCCTGCAGGATATCAGTTGCGGGGGCATGGCTGTGATCGATCACCAATCGGATATCGATTTCCAGGTGGGGGAGATTTACCGGGATTGCCTGATTGTATTGCCCGAAGTGGGTATTGCCACGGTCAACCTCAAGGTGCAGCACGTTTCAGAGATCAGCCGTGGAGATAGTCTCAGACCCCAGCGTGCGCGATGCGCCTATGTCGATACCCAGGAGCCGATGCTGTCGCTGATTCAGCGTTATATCAACAAGCTGGAGCTTGAGCAAAGGCGGAAGCGGTAGGAGGAGGACAGGCAGCAGGAAAGCCATTGGTTTTCAGTCCCATCGCCCGATGAGGCAGGCGGTCACCTGCCGGCTGGGCAAACAAAAACCCCATCCCTGTGAAAGCGGATGGGGTCTGCT
>CAZYYR010000081.1:0-9723 GCA_964651465.1 uncultured Nitrosospira sp. | reverse complement strand
CTAATGCCGCCTTTCCGCTTCTCTCGCAAGATACAGCCAGGTATCCACCACCGTATCAGGGTTGAGCGAGAGACTTTCGATTCCCTCCTCCATCAGCCATTGCGCAAGATCAGGGTGGTCGGAGGGTCCCTGTCCGCAGATCCCCACGTACTTTCCCGCCTTGCGGCAGGCCTGGATTGCCCGGCTGAGCAGGGCTTTCACTGCAGCATCGCGCTCATCGAAAGCCTCGGCAACGAGACTGGAATCGCGGTCCAGCCCGAGGGTCAGCTGGGTCAGGTCGTTCGACCCGATGGAAAACCCATCGAAGTATTGCAGAAACTGCTCCGCCAGTAGCGCATTGGAGGGGATTTCACACATCATGATCAGCCTCAGGCCATTTTCTCCACGCTTCAGGCCATTCTCTTCCAGCAGTGCCACCACCTGCCGCGCTTCGGTCACCGTGCGCACGAAGGGGATCATGATTTCCAGGTTGGTGAGCCCCATCTCATCGCGTACTTTCTTCAGGGCCCGGCATTCCAGTTCGAAGCAGTCGCGAAATTCGTCGCCTATGTAGCGCGATGCACCGCGAAAGCCCAGCATGGGATTTTCCTCTTTCGGCTCATAGCGCTGCCCGCCGATGAGGCTGGAATACTCGTTCGACTTGAAATCGGAAGTGCGTACGATGACGGGCTTGGGAAAAAAGGCGGCTCCCAGCATGGCGATGCCTTCGGTGAGCTTCTCCACATAAAAACCGACGGGGTCGGGGTACCCTGCGCTCCGGTTTTCCACCTGCTGCTTCAAATCGGCGGGCAGGTCGGGATACTGCAGGACCGCCTTGGGATGCACGCCGATCATGCGCGCGATGATGAACTCGAGCCGAGCCAGTCCCACGCCGTCATTGGGCAATCGCTGAAACCCGAATGCCAGTTCCGGATTGCCCACATTCATGGTGATTCTGACAGGTGGTTTGGGCATGTCCTGAAGCGCGAAGTCGATCACTTCGACTTCCAGCCTGCCCTGGTAGACGTTGCCGGTATCCCCTTCCGCGCACGAAACGGTTACCGGCTGATCCTCCGTCAAGTGCATGGTGGCATCGCCGCAACCCACCACCGCCGGAATCCCCATCTCGCGCGCAACGATGGCCGCATGGCAGGTCCGGCCACCGCGATTGGTGACGATGGCTGAGGCCCGTTTCATTACCGGCTCCCAGTCTGGATCGGTCATGTCGGCCACGAGCACGTCGCCGTCCTGCACGCGCGACATTTCGCTCGCATCCACGATCACCCTTACCGGCCCCCCGCCGATCTTCTGCCCGATGGCGCGGCCCGAGATGAGGATTTCCGATTTCTCCTTCAGGCGATAGCGCCTCAGCGTATCTACCCCGGCGCGTGCCTGCACCGTCTCGGGCCGCGCCTGCAGGATATAGAGCCTGCCATCCACCCCATCCCGGCCCCATTCGATATCCATGGGTTTCCGGTAATGCCGTTCGATGACAAGCGCATGCCCAGCCAGCTCCTCCACTTCCGCATCGGTGATGGAAAAGCGCGTGCGCGCGGCCTCATCCACGTCTACGGTCTCCACCGGGTGCTCCGCTTCGGGACTTGCGGCAAACTGCATCCTGATGAGCTTGGAGCCCAGGTTCCGCCGCAGGATGGCGGGCTTGCCCTGCTCCAGCGCGGGTTTGTAAACATAGAATTCATCGGGGTTGACCGCACCTTTGACCACGGTCTCGCCGAGACCGTAGGAAGAGGTGATGAATACCACTTTGTCAAAACCGGATTCCGTATCCAGCGTGAATATTACGCCGGCAGCGCCGATGTCGCTGCGTACCATGCGCTGGATCCCTGCGGACAGCGCCACTTCGGAATGAACGAAACCATGGTGAACGCGATAGGAAATGGCCCGGTCGTTATAAAGTGATGCGAACACATCCTTTACCGCCCTCAGCAGATTTTCCCGTCCGCGAACGTTGAGAAAAGTTTCCTGCTGACCGGCGAACGACGCTTCCGCCAGATCTTCGGCCGTCGCTGAAGATCGTACCGCAACAGACACATCATTCCCTTTCGCCTCTCCCTGCAACCGCTCGTAGGCTGCGGAGATTTCCTGTTCCAGCTGCTCCGGCAGGGGTGTCTGCACGATCCAGTCACGAATCCGTTTTCCTGCAGCCGCCAACGCCGCCACATTCCTTGTGTCCAATACAGCGAGGGTTGTTTCGATACGCTGCGCCAGGCCGTCCTGTGCCAGAAAAACCCGGTAGGCCTCGGCAGTCGTCGCAAACCCGCCGGGTACGCGCACACCTGCTTCGGTCAATTGGCTGATCATCTCGCCGAGCGATGCGTTCTTGCCACCCACGATGCCCACGTCGGCCATGCGCAGTCTGTCGAACCCGATCACATATGATGAATCACTCATGCT
This sequence comes from uncultured Nitrosospira sp., assembly GCA_964651465.1. GTDB lineage: Bacteria > Pseudomonadota > Gammaproteobacteria > Burkholderiales > Nitrosomonadaceae > Nitrosospira. Next base: position 7,329 of record CAZYYR010000081.1, on the reverse strand, counting down.
CCGCTGCTCCATGCAGCGCGCTGCGCCGCTGTGAGTTGAAATGATTGTGCTGCCACCCCAAACGCGCTATTTTGATAAGGAAGCACCTGCGGGAGTGCCCCAGTCATTATTGTCCGGCCTGATCAGATGTCTATCGTATCGAAACTGCCGCACAGAACGGCATTCTTTCTTTCGGATCGTACCGGCATAACGGTCGAAATGCTGGGACACAGCCTGCTCAGCCAATTCGAAAACATGGTCTTCGAGGAAATCACCCTGCCTTATCTCGATACGGAAGAGAAAGCGGCGGATGTCGTAAAACAGATCAACGCGCGTGCCGACAGGAATGGAATCCGCCCGCTCGTCTTCAGCACGTTCGTCGACCCGGAAATTCGAAACTTGATCGATGCCGCAAAAGCGCTGCATCTGGACTGCTTCAGCATTTTCATCGATCCGATGGAAGCTGAGCTTGGCATGCGCTCCTCCTGCACAGTCGGTCTTTCACACCGCACCGGCGCCAGTCCCGATCCCCGTCAGCGCTTTGAAGCCATCCGCTACACGCTGGAACACGACGATGGCCTTTCCCGAAGAGACTGGCGTCGCGCCGATATCATCCTGGTAGGAATATCCCGCAGCGGCAAGACCCCGACCTGCCTCTACGTTGCGCTGCAGTACGGCATCCACGCTGCCAATTATCCACTCGTCCCGGAAGATTTCGACCGCCTGGGCCTGCCTGCCCCGATCAGGGACATGCGCGGCAAACTCTTCGGTTTCACCATCGATCCCGCAAGGCTGCACCGGATGCGCAACGAGCGCAAGCCGGACAGTCGATATGCCTCGCTGGAAAACTGCGAATATGAAGTGCGCGAGGCGGAGAAGCTGATGCAACGGGAGGGCATTCCCTTCATGGATGCCACCGATAAATCCATCGAGGAACTGGCAACGGCGGTACTGCATCAGGCAAAGCTGGAACGAAGAATCTTTTAGCACACCCTCTTTTACGCTATCGCTTTATCACCTTACCGCTGATGGCTGACGGAGTGTCTGCCTCGGTACACCTGCTCAGGCGACTGGACAGCGCTCATCGAAGCAATACTTCCGCTCCCGTCATGCAGCCCAGCTTGCGCCGTGATCGTAGCGATGATGGGACAGAACGAACTTCACGTCGCTGTCCTGCGAAATCCTGTCGGCCGAATCTTTCAGTGCCCGGTCGTCAGGATACAGTTCCGAGAAGGCAATGATCGACATGACCGCCAGTTCCCATTCCCGCCTTGCAGACGCGCTGTCGCTGCCATCCTTGAAATCGGTATTGGCGTAAACCGATCGCGGCCTGTCCACGCTCAGGCTCATCCTGTAGAGGACATACCCGACGACAAACATCAGGATACCCGCAACGAACAGTTCCTTCAGGAAATATACGAACCCAAGGAAAAACGATGTGAGGTAGAGAATGACGCTGTTGCGCTGCTTTTTCCACGAGGTAGCGGGATAGGCGAGCGCCATCCAGTACTTGGCGATATATGCCGTCAAATCCTCCGCATTGTTCCAGTTGTCGATAAGGATTCTTGTGATCGCTTTGCGCGGCATATCAGGCCTGCCGATCAACGCATGCGGTGCCATGACAAGAGCATACAATACCGGCAACACCGCGCCCCAGTAGTGGGCAAACATCTGGTTCAATGAGAAAGAAGCATACAATGCAATTGCATTGACAATAAAAATTACCATGATCCCTCTAAGGAAGCGCTATTTCTCACCGCCGGTCCCCACCATCCCACCATGCCCTTCAGGCCCACGAGCGGCGGATCACCACTCCATTGGAAGCGTCTGCCGGTTGAACTGTTTCCGGTATGGCAGGGAGATGGTGATGCAAAAAGATCGCCTTGGCAAGAACATGGAGAAGAACTTCCTGCACCGGCCGCAGAGTCTGAGCGAAGGCAGGAAGGGTTGCCACCCCGCCTGCTGATACCCTGCGAATAAAGCCCGTTGCCTTCGTCGCCGACTGCCCCAAGATTAAGCGCTGGAGTATGTCCAGTACCAGTCCCGGATCTCCGGCATGTCCTCGCCGTACCGGGTAATGTAATGGTGATGATCGATCAGTTTGTCGCGCATCAGTTGCTTCAGGTAGGCGCCCCTGGACCCTAGTTTCGGCACGCGGTCGACCACATCCATGACCAGATGAAACCGGTCGAGGTCATTGAGCACGGTCATGTCGAAGGGTGTGGTCGTGGTGCCCTCTTCTTTATAGCCGCGGACATGGAGGTTGTCGTGGTTGGTACGCCGGTAGGTGAGACGGTGGATGAGCCATGGATAGCCGTGATAGGCGAATATGATCGGCTTGTCAGTCGTGAACAGCGAGTCGAAATCCCAGTCCGACAATCCATGCGGATGCTCGGTCTGCGGCTGCAGGGTCATCAGGTCCACGATATTGATCACACGTACCCTCAGTTCTGGCAAATGGCGCCGCAACAGATCGGCAGCCGCCACCGTTTCCAGGGTCGGCACATCGCCCGCGCAGGCCAGCACCACGTCCGGTTCGCCATCCCGGTCATTGCTTGCCCATTCCCAGATCCCGATCCCGTTGCTGCCATGCCTGATCGCGGCATCCATGTCCAGCCACTGCAGTGCCGGTTGCTTTCCGGCCACGATGACATTGACGAAATTGCGCGAGCGCAGGCATTTGTCGGTGATGAACAGCAGCGTATTCGCATCGGGCGGGAGATAGACACGGATGATGTCCGCTTTCTTGTTCACGACGTGATCGATAAAACCCGGATCCTGATGGGAAAAGCCATTGTGATCCTGCCGCCAGACGTGCGAAGTCAGAAGATAGTTGAGCGATGCGACGGGGCTGCGCCAGGAAATCTCCTTGCTGGTGACCTTGAGCCACTTGGCATGCTGGTTGAACATTGAATCGACGATGTGGATGAACGCCTCGTAACAGGAAAAGAGGCCGTGGCGCCCGGTAAGCAGATAACCTTCCAGCCAGCCCTGGCAGGTGTGTTCGGACAGGATCTCCATCACCCTTCCATCGGGAGCGAGGTGCTCATCCTCCGGCAGCGTCTGCATGACCCAGGTGCGATCCGTTTCTTCAAACAAGGCGCCCAGCCGGTTCGAACTGGTCTCGTCCGGTCCCATCACGCGGAAGTTGCGATTGTCCCGGTTGAGCTTCATGACATCGCGCAGCAGCTTCCCCATCTCCCGCGTCGCCTCCTTCACCACGCTGCCGGGCGCGGGCACGGCCACGGCATAATCGCGAAGATCCGGCATCTCCAGATCCCTCAGCAGCATACCACCGTTGGCGTGAGGGTTTGCGCCCATGCGTCGCTTCCCCTCTGGCGCGAGAGCCGACAGGTCAGGTACCGGTGCCCCCTTGTCATCGAACAGCTCTTCCGGTCGGTAGCTTTTCATCCAGTCTTCGAGCAGTCTCAGGTGCGCGGGGTTCGAGCCGAGCTCCGACAGCGGGACCTGGTGAGAGCGCCAGTAATCCTCCGTTTTCTTGCCATCGACTTCTTTAGGCCCGGTCCACCCCTTGGGACTGCGCAGGATGATCAGCGGCCAGCGCGGATAGGTAATGGCCCGAGCCTTGCCGGTGCGCGCTTCCCGCTGGATTGCCTGAATCCGGGCGGTCGCGGAATCCAGGGCTGCCGCCATGGCCTGATGCATGAGCTGCGGGTCGGCGCCCTCCACGAAACAGGGCTCGTAGCCGTAGCCCCTGAAGAGGCTTTCCAGTTCTGCGTGGCTGATACGTGCAAACAGGGTGGGACCGGCTATCTTGTACCCATTGAGATGCAGGATGGGCAGGACGGCTCCATCATGGACCGGGTTCAGAAACTTGTTCGAGTGCCAGGCGGCAGCCAATGGCCCGGTCTCCGCTTCTCCGTCGCCCACCACGCAAGTCACGATCAGATCGGGATTATCGAACGCCGCCCCAAAAGCATGCGACAGCGAATAGCCGAGCTCGCCTCCTTCGTTGATGGAACCCGGTGTCTCCGGCGCAACGTGGCTGGGAACGCCTCCCGGGAATGAAAACTGCCTGAACAGCCGCTGCATCCCCTTCTCGTCCCGGCCAATATGGGGATAGAACTCGCTGTAGCTGCCTTCGAGCCAGGTGTTCGCGATCAGTGCCGGTCCGCCGTGTCCCGGACCCGTGATGTAGAGCATGTTCAGATCGAGTTTCCTGATGACGCGATTGAGATGGACATAGATGAAATTGAGCCCGGGGGTCGTACCCCAGTGACCCAGCAGCCGAGGCTTGACATGCTCGAGCGTCAGAGGCTCCCTGAGCAGCGCGTTGTCCAGCAGATAGATCTGACCGACCGAGAGATAGTTTGCTGCGCGCCAATAGGCGTCGATCCCGCGCAGTTCTTCCTGCGAGAGCGGCTCGTTTCCAGTTCCAGCCTTCAGATCGGCTTCGTTCATTGGATCCCTCCTGATTGTGTGCCGGACATGACCATCATCGCTTCACTGGCCAGGGTAAATCCCTCGTCCACCGCGATCACCCATACCTCCACCCTGCTGGCCGGCCGGCTGATGCGCGACAGTCCGCCCGAATTGCAGTTTTTTTCCGGATCGACATCGATCCCGCACCATGCCATGCCGGCAAGAATCTTTTCCCGCACCACCGCCGCATTCTCACCCACGCCCCCGCCAAACACGATCGCATCCGCGCCCCCGAGGACCGCAAGACAGGCCCCTACGTATTTGCGCGCACGGTAGCAGAACAGATCGACGGCAAGCTGGGCGCGTACATCCTCCGATTGCAGTAACTGACGTATGTCCGCGCTGATGCCGGACACGCCGAGCAGCCCCGATTCCTCGTTCAGCAGGCGATCCAGTCGATCCGGAGTCATCATTTCCTGCTGCTGCAGGAATGTGACGAGTCCTGCATCGATGTCGCCCGAACGCGTCGCCATCATGAGGCCTTCGAGCGGCGAAAAGCCCATCGACGTATCGCGTGGCGATCCATCCTCTATCGCCGCAATCGAGCAACCTGCCCCTAGCTGCAGGGAAATCAGCTTTCCTCCCCGCGAACCCGCCGGCCGGCGCTCGCGCCACCGGCGCCACATCGCCTGGTGCGCCAGGCCGTGAAAACCGTATCTGTACAGCCCGTATTTCTCGCTCAGTGCGAAAGGGATTGCATACATGCGCGCGACTTGCGGCAAAGCCACAAAAAATGCGGTGTCGAACACGGCAACCTGCGGAACATCGGCGCCCAGGACGTCGCGCGACGCACGTATCCAGCGCAGCGCTACCGGATTGTGCAGGGGTGCGAGACGTACGAGGCGCTCGATTTCCTCTTCCACCCGCTGGTCGAGCAGACACGACGCGGTCAGGTTCGAGCCTCCGTGCACCACGCGATGCGCTACGGCTTTCACGTCCGTGAGCCCATGCACCCGCATGAAATCCCTGAGCAGAGCGGCGGGATCGCTGCCGCCGCCAGAATCCCGGCGCTCGCTCGCCAGTTCGACTGGCGCTGTACCCTCGCCGGAAAATGCCGCCAGACGAACCGATGAACTGCCTGTATTGACCGTCAGGATTGCCGGAAGTGTCACGAGTTCGTGATGGGTCCGAAGAATTCGAAGGGTTCGGAGGGACCGAGGGGTACAAGGGGTATAAGAGGTTTGAGGTAACGCATCATTCCGGATCCCTGGATTCGGGACTCGCGGTGGGGTTCATGACAAGCACGTCGCACGATGTCTCGTAAAGGACATGCTTGGTAACGGAGCCGAAAAGGGCCTCGTCCAGTTCGGTTTCGCCACGCTTTCCCATGACGATCAGGTCGACGTCCAAGGATTCCGCCTTTTCACGGATCATGGCGGATGACTGGCCATACTCGATCGTGGAAGTCACTCGCCGGTCCCCCGGCGCGCAATCGGAAACGATTTTTTCCATTCCCCGCCTGGCGCGATCCAGCATCTTATCACGATAGCGCTCAATCCATTCCGCGTTGACGCCGGCCTGCCTCATCTTCTGTCCAAACGGGATCTCGACAGCATGCAGCACATGGATCGGCGCTTCTCCCGCAAGTTTCGCCGCCACATTCACGGCGCTCAGCGAAACCTGCGAAAAATCCACCGGGACCAGTACGCGCTTATAGCGGCCCTTCGGTTCCTGCTTGATGATCAGCAATGGATGATGTCCGGTGCGTAGCGTTTTCGACGCAACGGTACCCAGGAAGAGTTCCTGGGCAAAGCTTTCTCCCTGGCTGCCGATCACGATCAGATCGATATGATGGGTTTCGGCATAACGGTTGATTTCAACGTGAGCCCTGCCGATGGCGACATGCTGCCGGACGCTGATGCCGCTTCCGGCCAGGATTTCCGTCTTGTTCTGCAAGGCCACCTTGGCGCGATTGTAGAGTCTCTGCTCAGTTTCCAGCGGAGTCTCGACGATAAGACGCTTCAATGCTTCGAGCGGAAAGGCCGGCAGAACATGCAGCAGATACAGTTCAGCCCGATGCGCCTCCGCAAGCAGTGCGGCACGCTGGATGGCCCGCTCGGCGCGCGGTGAAAAATCAGTGCCGACAAGGATGCGCTGAATCTTTTCCAAGAAAATCCCCGCAATGAACCGATCGATGATTGCGATTCCGGGTGGTCCGGTACTGCCCGCACTTTATCGGGACTTTACACAGGCCGAACGGATGGAAATGAGGGCAGATGCCATTGTTCTTCAGCCGGATGCAGCAAGACATGCTGCTGTTGTCCGACTCCTGTCTCCGGATACCATGTTCCGTAAAGAGAGAGGGACAAATCCGGCAGGGAATACATTACACCGCCTATCGGCATGGCGGTCTGTGCGGCAGGCATCATATGACATGATGCTCATCGGTGAAAAACCCCCAGATCCCCCAGATTCCCCAAATCCCTTGAGTCGGATGGTCAACCCGGCTGTTCGGGTCCTTGAGCCGATATAACCGCAACAACCGGAGACGTGGGTGGATTTCAACGCCTCTTTGTAGCGGAATGTAGCGGAATTTGAAATTCAACGGGAGCCTCGGCTCCCGTTTTGTGACTTGCTTCTTACTTATCGGATGAGCCCGGCCTGCGACGAACCATTGTGCCTATCACGCCCAACCCGGCCAGCAGCATGGCGTAGCTTTCCGGTTCCGGAACCGGTGAAACACTGATCGAACCATTATACAGGCCGCCAAGCGGACCGTTCGCAATCCCGGCGATGCTCAGGTACAAGCTACCCCCTATATTTGGCCCCAACGTAAAGTTCGTGGTGTCGCCGCCCGGCACGAGGAATGACGCGAGATGGGTGTCGTCGCCGTTGAAAAGAATCCCGTCAGCGTTCGAGTACAGGGATATGGAAGAAATTACGGTATTGAAGTCCCCCACTCCCGTG
>CAZYYR010000080.1:0-9734 GCA_964651465.1 uncultured Nitrosospira sp. | reverse complement strand
AGCAAGCGCGACCGTCAGGTCGCATGGATGCATCGAGCAAGCGCGACCGTCAGGTTGCATGGAGCATCGAGCAAGCGCGACCGTCAGGTCGCATGGAGCATCGAGCAAGCGCGACCGTCAGGTCGCGCTGATGAATTATCCGGTCACCGGGTGGCTCCCTTCCAATCCGAAGCTTCGACCCGGTTGCGGCCTTTCTCCTTGGCCTGGTAAAGTGCCTTGTCTGCGGCTGCAATCAACATGCTCTCATCATCCTGCGTATTTCCCACTGCGACACCTATGGAAGCTGTCATGGGAATATCACCAGCCCGGGTTCTGACAGGTTTTGCGCTGATGGAATCGCAGATTCTTTGGGCCAGTGCAATGGTTTGACGCCAGTCGCATTCCGGGATGATGATGAGAAATTCTTCGCCTCCATAACGGCCGACCTTGTCATACGCCCGCACGGCGAGCTGCATGCATCTGGCGGTTTCCTGTAATACTTCATCCCCGGCTGCATGGCCATACGTATCGTTTACGCGCTTGAAGTGATCGAGATCGACGACCAGGATGCCTATGCAGGTATTCTGGCGCGCTGCACGCGTCAGCTCCGCCTTGAGGAAATCCAGGATGGCTGCCCGATTCCAGACGCCGGTGAGATAATCGTGCGTGGCCTGGCTGTACAGCCTGTGATGCAGCCCAAGTATCCGTTCCGCAACCCGAAGCCGCGCTGCAAGCTGGCCTTCGTCGAACGGCTTAGTGAGGAAATCGTCGGCGCCCGCATCCATGCCTTCGAGATAGCTGTGTCTGCTGCTGAGCGCAGTCAGAAGAATGACATAGGTGTATTGCAGGGTGGGTTCGGCACGGATCATTCTGCATAATTGCAACCCCTCGACATGGGGCATCATCCAGTCGGAGATCACGAGAGGATATTCATCCTGCTGCCAGGCTGCCCAGGCCTGATGCCCGTCTTCCACCGCGGTTACCGTGTGCCCCATCCTTTTCAGGATCGTGCTCAGGACGAGGCGGGAGACCCTGTCGTCTTCTGCGACAAGTATTTTCATGATTGATGAGTATCGGGTGGAGCCGGGCAATCGAGTCCTGCGAGTTCGATCCTGACACATTCAAATTCATGTTCAAGCAGCTTTATCAGGATCATGGTTCCCGTCATGTCGGCTTCCTCTTCCGATAGTTCCAGTTGTTGCGCAAGATCGCTCATGCGATGTGCGCCGATGCTTGCACTGGCTCCCTTGATGGCATGAGCCGTCCTGCGCAGGAGCTGGAAATCCATTTCATCCGCCGCCTTCCGCAAGGCAATAATGCGTTCGGTGCTGTCGTCGAGAAAAGCGGTACAGATCTGTCCGAGCAATGACGGTTCGGCCGTCGCGCTCAGCGTGCGCAACTGGCTGATCACCTCGGCGTTCAATGCGGAATATGCGAGAGAAGGTGGAGGGCGGTCCGCGCCGGCAGGATATGACGGTTTTCCAGGCATCGTGTCTGGGTGTGTCTTGATCCTCTGCTTTCCCCCGCTGCTCCTAAAGCGACGGTTCAACGCTGCCACGAAATCATCCTGCCGCGCCGGCTTGCTGATGTAATCGTCCATGCCGGCGCGCAGGCAGCGTTCCTGGTCCCCCTGCATCGCTCTCGCCGTTACTGCGACGATGGGGAGGCTGGATTTGTCGCTGTCATCCAGCCGCCGGATCGCTGCCGTAGTCTGAAAGCCATCCATGCCCGGCATTTCGCAATCCATGAAGACAATATCGTAGGAGGCGGATACGACCAGGCCGATTGCTTCCCGTCCGTTTGTGGCGATATCGACCTGGCATCCCAGGTTCCGCAGGGTCATTGCGCCGACGATCTGATTGGTAACGTTATCCTCGACAAGCAGGACGCGCGTGCCTGTGTACAGCGGAGCTACTTTGTCGAGGGCTTCCTTGTCGCGACTCTTTGCAATGGAAGGCGGATTGCCGATAAGATCCACCGTTCGCCCCTGGCGCTGGGCAGTGCAGATATCTTTCAGCGCCGACAGCAGCTCCAGCTGACGGGCTGGCTTGTTCAGGCAGGCTGCGAAACCGATGCTTCGGAGGCGTTCCTGTCTTTCATCTTCCTGCCCTGTCGAGCTGAGCATCAGCAGGTGGATGTTGCGGATGGCAGGGTCGGATTTGATGATCTGGCCCAGGATTTCTCCATCCATTTCCGGCATCCGGTAATCGAGAATCGCGATCTGGTAGGGATCGCCCGTATTGCAGGCTTCTCGCAATGCCCTGAGTGCTTCGGCCCCTGATGCGCAGCTCCCGATCCGGACTTTCCAGGTACGAAGCTGCTCCTGCAGCACAAGGCGATTGGCAGAGTTATCGTCCACGATCAGCACGCGGACGCGTTCCAGTTCCGCGGCGTTCAGGAGATCATCCGGATGCTCTGCCTGTGACTGTAATGGCAGGCACAATGTGAACCAGAACGTCGATCCGACTCCAACCCGGCTTTTCGCCGCGATGGTGCCGCCCATCAGCCTGACCAGCTGGCTGCAAATGGCGAGGCCCAGGCCGGTGCCGCCATAGCGTCGCGTGGTGGAGGCGTCTGCCTGGGTAAATTTGCTGAACAGGTTTTCAAGCTTGTCTGTGGGGATTCCGGGTCCGCTGTCTTCGACACTGATGCGGAGCGTTACCTCTTCGCCGGTCAGCGAATCGACTTCGACATCGATGAGGACATGGCCTTTATCGGTAAATTTGATGGCGTTCGTCGTCAGATTGGCCAATACCTGGCGGATGCGTCCGACGTCGCCAAATACATGACGAGGTACGTCGGGCAGATAGCGCACGATCATATTCACATCTTTCTTCTTTGTCGGCTGCATGGCAATCATGGCAGCCACCTCTTCCACAGTCTGAAGCAGATCGAAAGCCACGGGCGATATGACCAGCTTGCCTGCCTCGATCTTCGAAAAATCCAGAATGTCATTGATGATGGTGAGCAGGGTTTCGCCGCTCGTCCTGGCCAGGCCGGCGAGTTCACGCTGTGATGGGGTGAGTGAAGTGCTCAGCAGCAGGCCAATGGCGCCGAGCACACCGTTCATCGGCGTGCGAATCTCGTGGCTCATGTTGGCCAGGAACTCGCTCTTGGCGTGGCTGCCTGCCTCCGCCGCCTTTTGCGCCTTCTGCAGCTCCATCTCGACATTTTTTCTCGCTGTGATGTTCTGGCCGGAAAAGTAATACTCCCCGACATCCATGGCGACGGTGATATTCCATAAAACCCAGCGGAAAGACTCATCTTTGCAGCGCATCTGGCATTCGAAGGAAACGGGAACGTCCGTGGCGAGCTTATCCATTTCGGCTGCAACCTCGGCGCGGGAGAAGGGCATGACGAAGTCGATGAAAGCCCTGCCTAGCAAATCCGCCGGCGAATACCCGAATACCGTGTGCCAAGCCGTGTTCGCGCGTTTGAAATATCCTGCGGGATCGGAGATGGCGAGAAAATTGGGAGATTGATCGAAGTAGCGGTCGCGCTCCTTCTGCGTGAGGATGAAAGCGCGGGAGAGGCTCCCTATCTCGTCAGCCGAGGTTATCCTGAATCGGGGGCCGGCCCCCGCTTTCCCGATATTCCTGGTCTCCTTTTCAAGCCGTACGAGATTTCCCACTTTCTGGCGGACGACCCAGTACGAGAAAACAAGCCAGCTCATTAGTAGAACGAGCGAAGCAAAGATACCGGAGACGTAGAGAGAGGAACGGTGCTCAGCGGCGGCCACGGCATCGCGGGTGCGCGTATCGAGCAATTCATGGAATTCATTCACCTTCCGCATGATCCCGGCTTTATGGGCGAAATATTCTTCGCTGAATAAAAGGGTGCGGGCCCGTTCCGCTCCCGGCACGGCACTTGGGTCCGACTTTACGGGAGGGGCCGAGGGCCTTTCTTTTATCACATCGAATGCCCTGTATTCCATTTCTGCCAGTTCATTCGAATGATTTTCGGCTTCTGCCAGTATGGCAATCTCCTCCGGATCAAACGCAAGTTCCCTCATTCGTGATGAGAGCGAAGCTTTTTCTCCCCCCTTGGACTGGAAATCCGGGTCGTCGATGGCAACGAGATCCCAGTAGCTGCGCTCATAATGCATGGGGCGCGCTTCCTCGCCATTCCTGATCGCAATTATGCTCATGTACATTCGCCTGAACCGCGGATCGCCTGTGACAGCGTAGGAGCGCGCCATGCGTGTGAGATCGTCGGACGACTGGCGGAACTCGTCGGCGAGAAGGTAGGATGCATAGCGCATCTGAAGTGCATTGCCCAGCTTCTGCTGCTCGAAGAAGCGGAGTGCGATGAACAGGGTAAGCAGAGCGATGAGCATCACTGTCGTGAGATAAAAGACAAGACTCGCTTTCCTGATTGTCATGATTCTCCCCTCTCTACCCGACGAACTTTCCGGGCATTGCACGGCAGATGTTCCAGGCGATGTGTCGATGCAGATCCGGCTTCTTTTCGCATGCCCTTGAAAAGAAGATCAATGATGCCGCCCCGTACCGGGCAGGCGTCTGCTCACAGCAAGCCGGTGCTGCCCAGATTCGGGCAGCGATCAGTGGTGGAACGTCAGGGCCGGAGGGTGTCCAGGAGGATGCGCTTAAGGATATGCAGGCGGCGGTGGAAAAAATGTTCCGCACCGGGCACTACCACGACTGGAAGTTCTTGCGGGGCAGCCCAGTTCAGCACTGTTTCCAGCGGCACCACCTTATCCTGGTCCCCATGTACGATGAGCACGCGCGGCACTGGTTCGGCCTCTTCTCCGTTACGAAGGGCGAGATGAGGAGCATGCAACCTTTCGACCGCTGGTGCGACCATCACCACCGCTTCCGGCCGCAGCTTACGCGCCGCATGGGCCTGCACGGCTCCGCCAAACGAAAAACCGGCCAGCCACAATGGCACGGACTGCTCGAAGCGGGGCGCGAACTGCTTTCCGATGGTCTCCGAAATCGCAATCACATCTTCCACTTCCTCCGCGCCATCGTCCTTGCCGGCGAGCATGCCCCCGCTCTGTTCGACGCCGCGAAAATTGAACCGGACCGCTATCAGTCCCAGCTCGAGAAAAGACTTGAACAGGGTGTAGACCACCTTGTTATTCATGGTTCCATCATACAGCGGATGAGGATGCGCGATCACGGCTATGGCGCGCGGACGGTCCGAGCCTGGCTCGGCCACAACCGTCTCCAGCCTTCCTGCGGGGCCGTCGACAAACAATTTTCGTTGTGTGAAGCTGCTCAACGGAATATTCCTCCGGAGAATGGATAAAAGTAGCCGCCCGGGCTTCAGATCCGCAGTCGTTCGACCACCCGGCCGTTTTTCAGATGCTCTTCGATGATCTCGTCGATATCCTCCTTGTCTACATAGGTGTACCAGATTTCCTCCGGATAGATCACGATGACGGGCCCTTCGTTGCACCGGTCGAGGCAGCCTGCATTGTTTATCCGCACCCTCCTGGTCTTGCTGTCGAGCCTGAGCGCCTTGACGCGGGCCTTTGCATAATCACGCATGGCCTGGGCATCGAAATTGTTGCAGCACAGCGAACCGGGCTCACGCTGGTTGACACAGAAAAAAACGTGATGTGAATAATAGCTCATGGATGATTATTTTTTGCTGGATGGATGAAAAAGAGAATCTGTGTAAGGAAGCGCTGAACAAATCTCCAATGGCGGACCGCGGCTTTGCGGGACGGGGTGCGCGAAAGGCGGCGACGCGAATGGCAGGACCGCGAAGGGCCAAGCAGTATCTCAGAAGGAAGATGCGGCCTGCCGCAACGGAATGCAAACGACCCGCCAGCACTCTGGTACGGACCCGTCATCCCCGCTGGCCATCCCGTTTTGCGGGCCCTCGGGCCACGCTCCGGGGCGCGATAGCGTCGCGCTCCTCGCCATCGTAGTCCCAGCCGCGACCTGCGTCGCGCGCCTTGTGATGATCCCATTTTAACAGCAACGCGCTCAGCGAGGATTTTTCAGCGCCCTGCCAGGGTGTTTCAAGGATATTTCAGGGCATCTCCCATTGTCCGGGCAAGATCGCCCGATCCCGATGAGGATCCATTTTCCGCAATTTTTTCAGCTTTTTGCAATTATCTCAATTTTATTTCCGTCCACAGGCGGCTCAGCAGTCGGCGCTGCCTGCGATCCAGGTCGCGTAGCATTTCGAGCCGGGAAAGCATTTCCGCATCGGGAAAGATGGCCTTGTTATCCCTGATTTCCGGCTGGAGATAGGGTATTGCTTCCATGTTTGGGTTGCCGGAACCGATGAGGTTGGTGAGCTCCGCCGAATTTCTTCCTTCCAGCATGAAATTGATGAATCGATGCCCAAGATCGGGACGCGGGCCGCTCTTGTGCAGCACCATGCTATCGAGCGCCAGGACCGCCCCTTCCCGGGGGGGCGAGTAACCGATGGTGAATTTCCGTCCGGTCTGCCGGGCGTCGAGCGCCGCCTGGAACATGTCATTGGAATAGCCATGGGCCACCCACAGGTTTCCCACCGCCAATTCCTTGATATAGCTGGTATTGCTGAAAGCCGCCCAGTAGGGCTTGGCGCGGATGATGAGGTCTGCAGCCTGTTTCCAGTGCGCTTCATCGATGTCATTGACCGAATGGCCCAGGTATTTCAGCGCAGCCGCCATCAGTTCGCGCTGGCTGTCGAGCACGGTCACGCGCCCCCGGATTTTTTCCAGGTATTCCGGCTCGAAGATGAGCGCCCAGGTATCGGTGGGAAGGCCGAGTTCCCTTAGCTTTTGTTCGTTGAACCCCAGCAGGGTGAGCGTATAGGCGTACGGAACGGAATACCTGTTGCCCGGATCGAATGCCGTGTCGAGATAGGCGGGATTGATGTTCCCGAGATTGGGCAGCAGCGATTTGTCCAGCGGCTTCAGCGCACCCTGGCGAATCAGCGTGTCGACCGCGTTGCCCGTGGGTACGATGAGATCGTAGCCCGCTGCGCCTGCCGCCAGTTTCGCCAGCATTTCCTCATTATCGGCGTAGTAGTCCTGGGAAAGCACGCAACCGCAAGATTTTTCGAAACGCTCGACCGTTTCCGCGGCAATATAGTTGTTCCAGTTGAACAGATGCAGGATGTTTTTCCCGTTGTGGAGCGCATCCTGCTCCTGTCCACTGCATCCGGCGGCGGACAGGAACGCACAGGCCAGCAGCAAAGCGTGCAGGCGGGCAGGCCAAACTATGAAGGGACCGCGCAGGCTCATTGCCCGGCCATCGTGCGAGATCGGATATCCCCGCCGGGCGAATCGCGGGTTTCGAGCCGGGTGGCGATGATGATCATGCCCAGGGTGAGCAGCATCAGCAAGGTGGAGATGGCGTTCACCTCCGGCGTGACGGCTACCTTGATCATGGTATAGATCTGGATGGGAAGAATCGGCTCCCCCACGCCTTTGGTGAAAAAGGTGATGACAAAATCATCGATGGACAGGGTGAACGACATCAGGGCGCCTGCAACCACTGCCGGCATGATGAGCGGCAGGGTAACCAGGCGGAAAGTTTGCCACGGCGTAGCGCCGAGGTCGCGTGCCGCTTCGAAGATGCTCTCGTCCATGCCCTGAAGCCGTGCCCGTACGATAATGGCGACAAAGCCGATACAGAACGTGGTATGCGCGATGATGATCGAAACCATGCCCAGTGTCAGATTCAGAACCTGGAGGAAGAACAGCAGGAGGGATACGCCCAGGAGTATCTCGGGCATCGCCACCGGCGTGAAAACGAGGATCGGCAGAACCTTGAGCCTGTATCGGTGAATCGCCAGCCCGGCCATGGTGCCTAGTACGGTTGCGCCAAGGCTGGCGCTGAGCGCGATGACCAGCGAGTTGCGCGCCGCGGTGAGCATTTCCGTATTATTGAACAGTGCCTTGTACCAATACAAGGTAAAGCCCACCCATTCTGCATTCAGCCGGGAATCGTTGAACGAGTAAAGCACCACGATGATCAGAGGAATATAGAGAAAAGCATAGACCACTGCCGCCGCTGACCACAGCCATATGTTCCTGCGGTTCATGTCATGCCCGTTGTTCGCCGCCGGAACGTGCGAGCCAAGTTACCAGCGCGGCGACGGAGAGCACGGCCAGCGTCAGCATGATCGAGAGCGCCGAACCGAAAGGCCAGTCGCGCGTGCCGAGGAACTGATCCTTGATCAGGTTGCCGATGAGAATGTCGCCCGTGCCGCCGAGAATATCGGGTACGGCGAACATGCCCAGCACCGGGATGAATACCAGCGCCGAACCGGAAAAAACACCGGGCAGGGATAGGGGCCAGGTCACGCGCCAGAAGCGCTGCCAGCCGCTGGCGCCCAGATCCTGCGCTGCATCCAGGAGCGAGGGATCGTGCTTTTCGAGGTTGGTATAAAGCGGGAGCACCATGAACGGAAGGTGGACATAAACCATGCCCACCAATACGGCGAAGGGTGAGAACAGCAGGGTGACGGGCGCGATGCCCAACCCGTCCAGGATGGAGTTGATGAAATGGCTGAGCCCCGATTCCGGCCCAAGGATGATCATCCAGGCATAGACGCGAATAAGGAAGTTGCTGGCGAAGGGCAACACCACCAGCATGACCATCAGGTTACGCAAGTGTTTCTTGCTGCGGGCTATCAGCAAGGCCAGCGGATAAGCCATGACGAGGCAGATCAGGGTCGTGGCGATGGCCACGGCAAACGATTTCAGGAAGATTCTGGCATAGAGCGTATCGCTGAAAAAGAATTGGTATGCTTCCGAAGTAAAGCCATGCTCCCCGCCCATTTCGCCGGAGGAAGTACCGAGAGGTGCCAGTCCTCCGAATTCCCCCGGAAAGCGGAACGAGGTGAGGACCATGATCAGGCAGGGAAAAACAAAGAACACAAGCAGGAACAATAGCGGCGGGCCACTCACCAGCCACTTCGCAGCCCCGTTTTCTCTTGCACGCTCATTCATGGAGAAAAATGCCTGCATCATGACGCCACGAAAGGCGCACCTGGTCTCCAGTCTCGAAAAATTTTGCCCGGCCAGGGGCGGAATTCGGCAGCAGGGCTTCGATAAACGTGGCGTTGGCGAGTTCCACGACGTACGTGGTGACATCGCCTATGTAGAGGAAATCCTGCACGGTGCCGATGAAGTGGTTTTCAAGATCGGGTTCACTCTCGGGATGGGAAATCCGGACCTGCTCGGGACGAAGGGCGAGCACACCCCGGTCTCCCGCTTTGACGTTCTCCTTCGCCGCAGCCGTTATTTCGCCCAGCAATCCCGCGTCGAGTCTCAGATGCGAGGTTGCTGCCTCCAGAACTTGTGCCTCGATGACGCTGATCTTGCCGATAAAATCGGCAACAAAGCGGTTTGCGGGGAAGCCGTAGATTCTGGAGGGTTCGTCAATCTGCTCGACCATCCCGCGATTCATGACCGCAATGCGGTGCGACAGCGCCAGTGCCTCATCCTGGGCATGCGTAATGAAGACGAAAGTCACGCCGACTTCCTTCTGGAGATTGATGAGCTCGATCTGCATCTCTTCGCGCAGTTTCGCATCGAGCGCACCCAACGGCTCATCCAGCAGCAGCAGTCGCGGGCGGTTCACCAGGCCCCTTGCAAACGCTACGCGCTGCTTCTGGCCCCCCGACAATTCGTGGGGGAAACGGGTGCCGAAGTTTGACAGGCGCACGCGTTCCAATGCCTCTGCGACGCGAGTTTTTATTTCCCCCGATGCCTTCCCGGCCATCCTGAGCGGAAAAGCGATATTGTCCGCCACGCTCATGTGCGGGAACAGCGCGTAGGT
>CAZYYR010000079.1:0-9879 GCA_964651465.1 uncultured Nitrosospira sp. | reverse complement strand
ATGCTGGCGGTATCGCGGAAATGGCGGGCCTTCCGTCGGAAGTGCGCGACATCACAGATCCGCTGGACGCGGTGGGCAACACAACCAAGGCAGTGACCAAAGGTTATGCGATCGGCTCCGCCGGCCTGGCAGCACTCGTGCTGTTCGCCGATTACACGCATGCGCTTTCCAGCGGCGGCAAGATCGTGAATTTCGATTTATCGGACCACATGGTCATCATCGGGCTGTTCCTGGGCGGCATGGTGCCTTATCTGTTCGGCGCCATGGCAATGGAAGCCGTGGGCCGCGCCGCCGGCTCGGTCGTGGTGGAAGTGCGTCGCCAGTTCAGGGAAATCCCCGGCATCATGGAAGGAACGGCCAAACCGGACTATTCTCGTGCGGTGGATATGGTCACCCGGGCAGCGATCAAGGAAATGATCATCCCTTCCCTGCTCCCGGTAGCGGTACCGCTGATCGTCGGCTTGATGCTCGGCCCCGTTGCTCTGGGCGGCGTTCTGATCGGCGCCATCATCACCGGCATTTTCGTGGCAATTTCGATGACCGCTGGAGGCGGAGCCTGGGATAATGCCAAGAAATACATCGAGGATGGCCACTTTGGCGGCAAGGGATCGGAAGCACACAAGGCGGCCGTTACCGGCGACACGGTCGGCGATCCCTACAAAGATACCGCGGGCCCGGCAGTCAACCCGCTCATCAAGATCATGAACATCGTGGCATTACTGATCGTACCGCTGCTCTAGCCAGAGCCGGGATTTTCTCATGAAGAGCGGAATACGCCACCAGGCGCTTCCGCTCTTCGGTTTTTATATCATTGACTCAAACCGGGGAGCGGTATCTCCCACCCTGTTCCCGGATACTGCATGAACAAAAGAACCATCCTGACCCTCGAGGATGCCAAAGTCATCGCCACTGCGTCAGAAGCGGAAGCGAGGCGCAACAATTGGCCGGTTGTCATCGCGGTCGTGGACGATGGCGGCCACCTCATCCATCTGCTGCGCCTCGACGATACCCAATTTGGCAGCATCGACGTCGCCATTCAGAAGGCGCGGGCCGCGATTGCCTTCCGCCGCCCCACAAAAATCTGGGAAGAGCATGTTGCGGAGGGCCGCATACGTTATCTCGGCCTGCCCGGAACATTGCCGATCGAAGGCGGCTTGCCCATCGTTATCGACAAGCAGTTCATCGGTGCCATAGGAGTAAGTGGCGTAAGATCCCATGAGGATGCGCAAATCGCGCAAGCGGGCCTGGACGCATTGTCGAAGTCTTTCAAATAGACCGGGACGTCAACTCTCCGCTCAACGGTAACCTCTTTCGCAGACACCACCCCGTCGGCGCCTTTCAGCCATCGCAGGCCGCATCGCAATTTCTTCTTTTTCTCTTCCGCGCTACCCAAGTCGAGGTGGTTAAGATAGGATTGGATATTACCCCTTTAATATAGTGTCATATGAATTCCACGGAGCTTCAGCAAAAAGTCTTCCTGCTCATGCTGGTCGTCGTTTCCGTGGCATTCATATGGATATTGCTGCCGTTTTATGGAGCAGTATTCTGGGGTTCGGTCCTCGCCATCCTGTTTACGCCCCTTTATCGCAGCTTGTTGAAAATCATGAAGCAACGCCGCAATCTGGCGGCGCTGACAACCCTGTTGCTCTGCCTCATCATCGTGATCCTTCCGGTGACTATCATGGCCGTTTCCCTGCTCCAGGAGGGCCTCCTCGTTTACCAGCGAATACGGTCGGGGGAACTGAATTTCGGAGCCTATTTTCAGCAGGTCATCAATGTCCTGCCGACGTGGATAAGCGATCTGCTGGACCGGTCGGGCGTGACGAATATTTCCGAGTTGCGCGACATGCTGTCCACCGGCGTATTGCAGGGCAGCCAGTTCCTGGCGATGCATGCCCTCAGTATCGGACAGAACACATTCGAGTTCCTCATCAGTTTCGCCATCATGCTGTACCTGCTTTTTTTTCTGTTGCGCGATGGCGCAATGCTGGCGTCGAAAATCAAGCAGGCCATTCCCCTCAGCATGGAACAGAAACGGCTCCTCTTCAGCAAATTCACCACGGTGATTCGCGCGACCGTGAAAGGCAATGTCGCAGTCGCCGCCACGCAGGGTGCCCTGGGCGGCGCCATATTTTACTTTCTGGACATCCAGGCAGCGTTGCTTTGGGGATTCGTCATGGCGTTCCTGTCCCTGTTGCCTGCAGTAGGAGCGGGATTGATCTGGGCGCCCGTCGCGATCTACTTCCTGGTCACGGGCGCCATCCGGGATGGAATCATTCTCATTGCCTTTGGTGTGCTGGTCATCGGACTGGTCGACAATCTTCTGCGGCCCGTGCTGGTGGGAAGAGACACCAAGATGCCGGATTATGTCATCCTCATCTCGACACTTGGCGGCCTCGTCATCTTCGGACTCAACGGCTTCGTCATTGGCCCGGTCATCGCCGCGATGTTCATCGCCGCCTGGGACCTCTTTTCGTCGTCAAAGGAAACACCCGCCGAATGACCGACGGTTTCATCCGCTCGCACGGCTGCTTATGAAATAGACCCAATGCCGTCAAAATTCTCCTGCCCGCCCCCGCCTCTCCTGGCGCTCTTCTTCCCCGGCGAATGAGCCCTGGGGGAAGATCACTCATCGCCTGGAGAATTTCATCTGGAGCCGGACGGTCCAGGCAAAGAGGCGGGCCCCCAGCAGCCATCTCGCCATCACGGAGAGCTTTGAATCCAGGGGAAGAGCATGCCTCACCGGCGGCCGGGAGGCTGTAACAGCTTTCAGCACCGCCTCTGCAATGATTTCCGGCCCTGGAGAGCGGGGTTCGGCCGCAACCAGATTGCGGATGCCTCTCAGGAGTTTCTCGTATGCAGGAGGGTGCTCGATAGCTTCCAGTGCCCTCAACTGATTGGGAACGAATTCCGTCTTGATCAACCCCGGCGCGATCATGACGACATCGATGCCGAACTCCATTACTTCGCCCCGCACCGCGTCCGTCAGCGCCTCGACGGCATACTTGCTGGCTGAGTACCATCCGAAACCCGGTATGGATATCCGGCTCAGTACGGACACTATATTGACGATGCATCCGGAATTCTGCTTCCGCATATGCGGAAGCACCGCCTGCATGAAGCGCGCATAGCCGAACAGGTTGACCTCCATCTGCCAACGAGCTGTTTCCATCGAAACACATTCGATAGCTCCCGGCTGGCAGATCGCGGCATTATTCACCAGTACGTCGATGCGTCCCCTGGCCGCCATGATATGTCTTATCGCGGCAAGAACGGCCTCCTCATCGGTAACATCGAGTTCAATGGGTTCGATGACGTCGGAACGTATTTCTTCCAGTCGATACATCCTGCGTGCTGCGGCAAAAACATAATAACCATTCCCGGCCAGCAGTTCTGCCGTCGCCCTCCCAATGCCGCTGGACGCGCCTGTCACCAATGCAATCCGCTGAGTCATGTCTTCTCCTTTTTGATGATTGCCCTTTGTAATTGCCATGCGCTTCACTTTTTATAGATAATGGAGGAACATACCAGCAAATGGTTTCCACCCCTGCCAGCCTGCTGGGGAGAAGATATGAAGACTACATTGGTTACCGGTTCCAACCGCGGAATCGGATTGGAGTTCTGCCGGCAATATGCCGCCGAGGGCTGGCGTGTTCTGGCCTGTACCCGCCATCCCGAAAAATCGGATGCGCTGAATGCGCTGGCTGCCAGCTGTGGGGGACGCCTGAGCATTCATGGACTCGACGTGGCCGATCACGCCCGCATCGAGCAACTGGCACGAATCCTGGCGGATGAATCCATCGATCTGCTCATCAACAATGCCGGGGTCTACCTGGATGCCCATGGCAGCGGTTTCGACAACATGGATTATGAGGCATGGATGCGGACCTTTCTCGTCAATACCATGGCGACCCTGAAGATGACCCAGGCTTTTGCCGCGCAGATCACCCGCAGCAGCCAGAAAAAAATCGTGGCCATCAGCAGCAAGATGGGCAGTATCGCGGACAACAGCGGGGGTGGAAGCTATATATACCGGTCCAGCAAGGCTGCGGTGAACATGGTCATCAAGACACTTGCCATCGAACTGAAAGACGCGGGCGTCATTTCAGCGGCGCTGCATCCCGGATGGGTGCAGACTGAGATGGGCGGGCCGAACGCGCTGATCTCCGCAACGCAAAGCGTCTCGGGAATGAGGCAGGTCATCGACCGGCTGGGCGCCGCGGACTCGGGTAAATTCCTTGCCTATGACGGCAAATCGGTTCCCTGGTAAATTGCGTTTCCAGATGGCAAATTCTGGCGAAACAGGCTTTTCCGGCAGGAACACAAACTGCTGCGGCGTATTCTTCCCGCATTCTTCCAAAGAGGCAGTGCGGCCAGGTCAGGCGAGGTGGTCTATTCCACGATCACCGCGGTTCCGCTGGCGGAAACCATGAGCATACCATTTTCCTTGCCCATGACCTCGTAATCGATATCGATACCGATCACGGCGTTCGCCCCGAGGGCCTCGGCGCGTTCTCGGAGTTCCCCGAGCGCAATGTCGCGGGCACGCTGCAATTCCTTTTCATAGGTCCCCGAGCGTCCCCCGACCAGATCACGAATGCCCGCAAAGAGATCCTTGAACAGGTTGGCACCAAGAATTGCCTCGGCCGCAACGACCCCGCAGTACCGGGTGATGCGCTTTCCATCGATGGAGGGGGTGGTCGTCAGCAACATGGTTATCCTTCGGCTCCTGCGGTCAGATTAAAAGACGATCCCATGTCCCAAGCGACATTGGCACCTGCGGTCTCATGCCATCGGTTTCGGTCTCTTGCGCAGCCTTTTCAAGGGCCGCTTCTGCTGCGCTCCCTCTCGTGACCTGGGTTTTTCCGCATTGACCACTTCCTTGCGGCGGGTGTTCCGATCAGGCGAGGCAGCGCGGTTCACAGGTGTGAGCGCAATCTCTAGTTCGTTGATTTCATCCCACTGCGCTTCGGTCCGCTGTCTTTCGGGAATGGCGAGCAGTTCCTGCAGACGCTGACGAGAGGAAACCTCCTGCTGTTTTTCCATAATATATCAATACGCCGCTTTGCTGATAATTATTATCATTTATAATATCTTGACCGATCCCGCCATTATCCGGAGAAAACGAAAAATGTTGAATGACTTTTTCAAGTGCTATCTTACCGTAATGCTATGTAGTGTCACGCTGTTTGGTGCCAGTACATCCCATGCGGATCAGGTCGTGGTCTATTCTGCGCGTATCGAGCAACTCATCAAACCGATGTTCGATGCGTTCACCAAGGAAACCGGCATTCCGGTCAAATTCGTCACCGACAAGGAAGGCCCTTTGCTCGCCCGGCTCAAGGCGGAGGGAAAAAATACCCCGGCTGATGTACTGATCACCTCGGATGCGGGCAATCTGTGGGAGGCTGCGCGGGAAGGACTCCTGAGACCGGTGGAATCAAAGGGACTTGAGGCCAATGTGCCTGCCTATCTGCGCGACCCCGGCAATCAATGGTTCGGCCTGTCCGTGCGTGCCCGCACCATTTTCTACAACACGGAAAAAGTCAAAGCCTCCGATCTTTCTACCTATGAGGCGCTGGCCGATCCCAAGTGGAAAGGCCGCTTGTGCCTGCGTACTTCCAAGAAAGTATACAATCAGTCGCTGGTCGCCATGATGATTGCCGAGCACGGCGAAGCCGCAACCGAACAGATCGTGAGAGGCTGGGTCGCCAACCTGGCGACCGATCCGCTATCCGATGATACCAAGGCCATGGAGTTCGTGGCAGCCGGCCGATGCGACATCACCATCGGCAACACCTATTATTACGGCCGCCTGATGGAAAAAAATCCTTCGCTGCCTTTGGGGATTTTCTGGCCCAACCAGGAAACCAATGGCGTTCACGTCAATATTTCCGGGGCGGGCGTCACCAAATACGCCCGTCATCCGGAGGAAGCGGTCAAGCTGCTGGAATTTCTGTCATCGGAAAAAGCCCAGAATCTCTTTGCTGACGTCAACATGGAATATCCCGTCAACCCCGCTGTGAAACCCCACCCGACCGTGGCTGCCTGGGGCGGTTTCAAGCAGAACACGATCAATGTGAACAAAGCGGGTGAACTGCAGGCGGAGGCAGTGAAATTGATGGATCGGGCCGGTTATCGATAAGGGATGTGGAATGTGAAAGGGGAGGCGGCTTATCCGGCAGCCAGCGGCGAAAGTGGAAAATACGGCTTCCCGCGTTTCTCTGCCTCCCTTTTTCGTGCCACATGGGGATGGCGTCTGATACCCTTTGTCGTCGCCGCCCTGGTGCTGGTACCCGTCGGCACAGTGGTCTCGTCGTTTTTCGCTCCCGCCGATGACGTCTGGCAGCATCTGGTTGAAACAACGCTCGTCGATCTGCTGATCAATACCTTCTGGCTCGTCCTGGGCGTGGCCGTTGGCGCCACCCTGCTGGGTGTCAGCCTCGCCTGGTTCACGGCAGTGTGCGAATTCCCGGGACGTAAGTTCTTTTCCTGGGCGCTATTGCTGCCGTTCTCAATTCCTGCGTATGTCACCGCATTCGTGGTGCTGGGCCTGTTCGACTATGTCGGCCCTGTACAGACCGCGCTGCGGGCCTGGCTGGGATCCGACCTGGCCTGGTTTCCAGACGTACGCAGCGCGCCGGGCGTCATCATCGTCATGGTGCTGGCGTTCTATCCCTATGTATATCTGCTGGCCCGCAACGCGTTCCTCACGCAGGGAAGGCGCTCGCTGGAAGCCGCGCAATCGCTGGGCCTCGATCGCACCCAGGGATTCTTCAGGCTGGCGCTGCCCATGGCACGTCCGTGGATAGCAGGCGGCTTGATGCTGGCGCTGATGGAAACCCTCGCCGATTTCGGTACGGTCGCCGTTTTCAATTACGATACCTTTACCACTGCCATCTATAAAGCGTGGTTCGCCATGTTTTCGCTGCCCGCCGCCTCGCAGCTTGCATCGCTGCTGATCGTGATCGTCTTCGCCGTGATCATCATCGAACAACAGTTCCGCTCGCGCATGCGCTATGCCGAAACCCGGCGGAGCGCCCGCATCGAACGTGTTCCTCTGCACGGCTGGCGCGCATGGTCTGTCGGAGGATTTGCCCTGGCCACGCTTTTTTTCGCATTCCTGCTCCCCGTCGTACAACTGTGCATCTGGGCTGCCCGCGTCTTCTCCCAGGACTTCAATGAACGCTACCTGGAATTCCTCTGGCATTCCCTCCTGCTGTCCACCTTTGCCGCCCTGCTCACCTGCTCGGTGGCCCTGCTCATGGTTTATGCTGCACGGCGTCAGCCCGGCACGGCAACACGGATTGCGGTGCGTATCTCGACAGCAGGCTATGCACTGCCTGGAGCCGTTCTGGCTGTCGGAATCTTCATTCCGATCGCCTGGCTGGATAACCGGTTGAGCGATCTCGCTGCTCAGCTGTTCCACATCGAAAGTGGATTGCTTCTTCAGGGCACCCTCGCCACCATGCTGATCGCCTACATGACGCGGTTTCTTGCCGTGAGTCACAGCCCCATAGACAGCGCCATGCAGCGCATCACCGGCAGCATCGATGAGGCTGCCATGGGCCTGGGGGTGAGCGGATGGACAACGCTTCGGCGCATACACCTGCCCATGCTCAAGGGAGGAATATTCACGGCCGCCACCCTGGTGTTCGTCGACGTCATGAAAGAGATGCCTATCACCCTGATGACCCGGCCATTCGGCTGGGATACGCTGGCAGTCAGGATTTTTGAAATGACTACGGAAGGCCAGTGGGAACAGGCTGCGCTGCCTGCTGTCACTCTGATTCTGGCAGGCCTGCTTCCACTGATATTCTTCATGCGCCAGACCGAAGAATGACTGGGACCAACCCCATCGATCCGCTGCTCGAACTCAGGAATATCCACCATGCCTACGGCAGGCAAATGGTGGTGAACGACCTGTCATTCACGCTGGATAAGGGCATGATCGGCTGCCTTCTCGGCCCAAGCGGCTGCGGCAAGACGACGATACTGCGCTGTATCGCGGGGTTCGAGCCGATTCGGGCCGGGGAAATCATCGTCAACGGCAAGGTGATCAGTAACGTGGGATTCTGCATGCCCCCGGAACAGCGGCACATCGGCATGGTATTCCAGGACTATGCACTGTTCCCCCACCTGTCCGTCGGTGAGAATACCGGTTTCGGCCTGCATCGCCTGCCTAAACAGGACCGTGCGGCACGCGTCGCCGAAATACTCCGCGTCGTGGGGCTGGCGGAAGTGGCCGGGAAATATCCGCACCAGCTATCGGGTGGCCAGCAACAGCGCGTGGCCCTTGCACGGGCGCTTGCGCCAAAGCCCGACCTCCTGCTGCTGGACGAGCCGTTCTCGAACCTGGATGTGACCTTGCGAGGACGCTTGAGCCTGGAGGTGCGCGATATTCTCAAGAGTCAGAATGCGACCGCCATCCTCGTTACACACGATCAGGATGAAGCTTTTGCCATTGCGGATGAGATCGGCGTCATGCATCAGGGCGAAATCCAGCAATGGGACTCGGCCTATAATCTCTATCACCGCCCCGCAAATCGCTTCGTCGCCAATTTCATCGGACAGGGCATTTTTCTTCCCGGCACGATGCTCGACCCCCACCACGTCAAAATCGAGCTCGGCATGCTATCAGGCGACATTCCCCATCTGTGCATGCCGGACTGCGAATTGTGCCGCGAGGGAAACCCCGTGGACGTGCTGCTGCGGCCGGATGACATCGTTCACGATGACAGCAGTCCGCTTCAGGCGGAAGTCATCCACAAGGCTTTTCGTGGGGCGGACATCCTGTACACGCTGCGCCTGCCGGGTGGCAGCGCCGCCCTGTCCCTGGTACCGAGCCACCACAACCACGCGATAGGCGAGAAAATAGGCATCAGGCTGGAAACGGACCACGTGGTGGCTTTCAACAAATCCCTGGCATAGCAATCATTATGGCTGCCTGTCCACTCTCAAGTACGATCCGAGTACGATCCGGTATCGCGAGCGCGGCATCCTCTGTGCAAAGCCGGGGGAGGCTGGAGCACGAGTTTCCTCGCAGAACGGAATGAAGGAGAAAGGGTAACGGGGGTGTCAACAGCGATTCAAAATTGACACACCCGTGGAGTGAACCCGTTATCTGTCATGCACTTTGCTGCTCATGCCCGGCAGCAGCTTCTCCCGCTTCGCTTCCATTTCAAAACAACGGGTAGCACAACTGCCGTTCGTCGCAGTTCTGCACCTGCCTCATCATGACCCCGACAACCCCGACAACCCCGAATTCCGCACTGCCCGGATCTGTTCCGCCAGTTGCATGACTGACATGGCGTAGTTCACGCTGCGATTGTAGCGCGTGATGACATAAAAATTCCTGAAACCCAGCCAGTGCTCGGTTCCATCCGCGTTCTCCAGTTCAATCAGCACGGCTTCCCGGTTGGCAGGCGCATCTCCTCGCGGCACCACGCCCCGCTGCCTGATTTCCGCCACGGTATGAACGGGCGGAGTACCGGCATACAGCGCATCACGGTAATTCTCGCCGTTCACCAGGGCGGGCATCGCAATCGATTGCCCTGCTTCCCAGCCGTAGCCCTTCAGGTAATTCGCCACACTGCCAATGGCGTCCACCGGGCTACCCGCCAGATCGACCCTGCCATCGTTATCGAAATCCACCGCGTAGCGACGGTAGCTGCTGGGCATGAATTGGGGAATCCCGATGGCACCCGCATAAGAGCCCTTGATGTTCAGTATATCCGCATTCTGTTCCCGTCCCAGCAACAGGTAGTGCTCCAGTTCCTCGCGGAAGAACGGTGCCCGTTTCGGGTAATCGAAGGCCAGGGTAGTCAGTGCGTCCAGAACACGATGCTTGCCGCTTTGTACCCCGTAATTGGTTTCCAC
>CAZYYR010000078.1:0-10001 GCA_964651465.1 uncultured Nitrosospira sp. | reverse complement strand
TGATCAGGCTGCTCGTTTTATGTTCAAGTGATCCTGCCGAATTGAGCAGATCCTTCATGAGGAATTATCTGCTGGCGGTTTCCCCTGCCGCAGCGTCGCCCATTCCCTCCGAGAGCACGAAAAGCCCGGCTTCAGGCATGTTCAGGAAGGCGTCCTCGTCATTATTGCGACGAAGCCCGATGTCAGTTGCAGCTGCCGAAAACAGCTTCATCATTGTTCCCCCGGCAAACAGAGAAATCCCGAAGGCTCACAATCATCCTGTGAAGGCTATAATACCCGAAATAACCGGGAATTCCGGATTTCCACCGGCAAGCGGGGCCGATGGACAGCGGACTCGAGTAGCTTCAATCCTCTCATAGAAATACCTGGAGAACCTGCAGAGAGTAGTTATGCGACCTTATATTTTCCTGCTGATTGCAATCTTGGGGCAAGGTTTCAGCCTGCCGGGGCTGAGCGCAGAGCGTGTTCCAGGAGGCGCTGTTACGTATATCCCGGAGGTAACTTTCACCTTGCGTACCGATATAGCGGAAGGCAAGCTCGTGTTCGTCGGGGAAACAGGCGTCATTGCAGGCAAGATCAATCCCGATCTGAAGGTGAGAGAGGGTGCTGTCGTCCAGATCAATCTGATCAATGGCGACGGTGCCATACATGATATAGCCATCCCCGAATTTGGCGCAAAATCTGAAGCGATTACGGTGAAAGGGGCGGGTACCGCAATCGTATTCCGTGCGGCACGAGGCGGCAGCTTCGAGTATCTCTGCACTTTACCCGGGCACAAGGCTGCAGGCATGGCGGGCCAGCTTATCGTGGGCGAAATAAAGGAATCTGCGAAAAGCGAGGCTCTCGACATCACGCAAGATCCGCATGCTGTCGCCGAACCGGTTGGCAATCGCGAACCCAGGCACCTGACGCTCGACCTGGAATCCACCGAGGTTGAGGGCCGTCTCTCCGATGGCAGCACTTACAAGTACTGGACATTCAACAACAAAGTACCGGGTCCGTTCGTACGCATACGAGTAGGCGATACGGTGACCGTCAATCTGGCCAATGCCGGAGACAGCACGCATATCCATTCAGTCGATTTCCACGCAGTGACAGGACCGGGTGGAGGAGCGGAGGCAACGCAGGTGCAGCCTGGCCAAACCCGGAGCTTCACTTTCAAGGCGCTGCATCCGGGATTGTTCGTATACCACTGCGCGACGCCGATGGTAGCCCAGCACATTGCAAATGGCATGTACGGGCTGATTCTCGTGGAACCGGAAGGCGGATTGCCCAAGGCAGATCGGGAATTCTATGTCATGCAGGGCGAACTCTATACCGCGCAAAGACATGGGGGCAAGGGCTTGCAGGAATTTTCCCTCGATAAACTGCTGGCGGAAAACCCTGAGCATCTGATGTTCAACGGCACCATGGATGCGCTTACCAAAATTCATAGAATGGAAGCGATTGTGGGTGAAACCGTCCGTATCTTCTTCGGTGTAGGCGGTCCCAATCTTACGTCCAGTTTTCATGTGATCGGCGAAGTGTTCGACAGAGTCTATGACCAGGCGTCCTTGACGAGCCCACCCCTGACGGATGTGCAGACTACGCTGGTGCCTCCCGGCGGCGCCACGATCGCGGAATTCAGGGTCGATTATCCCGGCCGTTATATTCTGGTGGACCATGCGCTGTCGCGCATGGAGAAGGGACTGTCAGGTTTCCTGACCGTAAGGGGCAAACCGGATCCGACGATATTCACCACCAATGAAAATGCCAGGTGAATGGTGAAGAAACGCGTGTGAATGAGAAATGCCTGTCCTGACTGAACGATTCGCCCGGAAATTCACGGCTGCTCCTCCGCAAAGCCGTCGTCGCGCCAGCTGGAGATTTGTTGAGCGCTTCCCTAACCCCGAAGAGATTTCTTCTCGCGCAGAAATGTTTCGATTCTATCCGCGGTTACCGCTGGACTGAAAAGGTATCCCTGCATCTCGTCGCATTTCAGTCGCCGCAACAGATCCGCTTGTTCCCGTGTTTCCACGCCTTCGGCAATCACACGCAGATGCAGTGAATGCGCCAGGGAAACGATGGCGGAAACGATGCTGAGATCATCCGGATGGGTGGTCATATTGGTAATGAAACCGCGGTCTATTTTCAGGACATTGACCGGCAGCTTCGCGATATAACCGAGCGAAGAATAGCCGGTACCGAAATCGTCGATCGCCACTTCGATATTCATATCCCGGATTACCTGCAGTTTCTCGATGTTGGCCTCGATATCCTGCATGATCACACTCTCGGTGATCTCGAGCTCCAGTCCCACCTCCACATCCCCCGCACTGGTGAGAACACCTGCCACCATGTCGACGAAATCCCTTTGCCTCAGCTGGATAGGTGAGACATTGACAGCTATCTTCGGCGGATGAAATCCCGCATTCCGCCACTTTTTTCCATCCTCTATCGCCTTGCCCAATGCCCAGCGTCCCGCCTGGAGTATCATTCGTGTCTCCTCGAGCACAGGAATGAAGCTTAGCGGGGGCACAAGACCAACTTCCGGATCCTGCCAGCGCAACAGCGCTTCGAGCCCGCTGATCTGTCCACTTTTCAAATCGATCTTCGGTTGGTAATGCAGCACCAGCTGTTCCTGTTCGAGTGCCCGCCGCAGCTTGGTCTCGAGCTCGAGCTTCTCCCTGACCCGGACGTGAAATTCCGGTGCGTAGAACTGATGCTTGTCGGCGGAAAGCTTCGCTCTTTTGAGCGCGGTTTCAGCTTTTCGGACGAGCGTATCCGTGTCCGTGCCGTCGACCGGATAAGAGGATGTTCCTGCTCGGGCAGAGATACGGAGTTCCTGTTCCCCGATCAGAAAAGGCTGATCCTGGATTCCGGCCAGGGCCCTGTCGAGAATATGGGAGGTATCCGTGCTGTCCTCATCGTGCATTCTTGCTATGGCGAAATAGTCTGCTGAAAGATGGGCCAGGATATCCGTCACCGAAAGCATTTCCTTCAGTCGCCCGGCAACGCTGCGCAACAGACTGTCTCCTGCACTATGCCCAAGCGACTCGTTGATACTGCTGAATCGCTCGAGGTCGAGCACAATGACGGAAAGCATCTTGTGGTTCTGATGGGCGGCACCGATTTTCTGATCCACTCGATCCAGGAACAGGGCGCGATTGGGCAGGTCTGTGACAGCATTGAAAAAAGCAAGATAATTGATGCGTTCCTCTTTCCTGAGATGATCCATTGCAAAGGAGATATCACCCGCCATTTCCACCAGCAAGGCCATCTCTTCCTCATCGAAGAATTCGGCTTCCGAAGCATAGAGTGCCAATATGCCGACGAGTTGCTCATCGACGACAAGGGGAAATACAACTGCAGAGCGGCAGCCCTGGCCTGCCGCCGAAACATAGGGTCCTCCCATCCGGCCGTCGGCGAGCAGGTCGTTGCAGATGACCGGCTTGAGATGCGCGACCGCCTCTGAAATGAACCAGGAATCCGTGGCCGCATGAGCCAGGTCGACAAGATGAGGTCGAGGCAGGGAGTCTTCTTCACGCGTGGCACTGGCCATGGGGATGATCTTTTTAGTCTGCTCATCCCACGTTCCAATCCATGTGAGATAAAACCGGCCATGATCCACGGCCAGGCGGCATGCCTCATTGAAAAGTTCCGGGATGCCGCGCACACGGATGATCGTCGTATTGATACCGCTCAACAGGCTATGTATACGATTTAGCCGGACGATCCTCGCTTCATACTCCTTGCGTTGCACGATCTCGGCTGTCAGTGCGCTGGTGCGTTCTTCCACCAGTCTTTCCATATGCTCATGCAGGCGTCCGCGTTCCAGTGCGACACTGACCTGGTGCCCGACTCCATAAAATGCTTCCAGTTCCTCTTCCAGGAATGAATCCTGTTCCTCTGCCAGGAGATTCATGATGCCCTGACTTTGATCACCGATCCACAAGGGGACGCTGACATGAGCGCCGGGAGAGGCATCGGTGGATGACAGGAAACGGTCGCACTGTATGACTTTTACCCCATGGTCCAGCTCCCCTGCGAGAAAGAGACGCTGGCAGCGGCAGCTCTGCTGGCCATCCGGGTGAAGCAAAGCAGACATGTGACGCTCAGCCGATAGACGGAAGCCGCCACTATCCCGCAGATAGAGCCATCCGGCCTGCACTCCCGGTAACTCCACCGCGTACTCGAGCACTTTCTCACAGATTTCACGTTCACTGACCGCCTGATTCAGGCCCTCGGCAATCTGATACAAGCCCTTGAGCAATCGATTCGAGCGCGTCAGGCTGGCTTGCTGGGCATGCAGAGCCTTGTTGATATGCACGGCCTGATCATAGATCGAGATGAGCAGATCAACGATCTGCTGCCGTTCTGCTGTAATGAAATGTTTTTGTCCGCCGAGGTAGACTTCCATCCCGTTTTGCAGCGTCTCCTTCCGGCGCGATTCACGGTCCGCCAGCAGGACGGCGATGCGGCCAAGCAGGTACTGGTCGTCATAAGGCTTGCGGATGAAATTGTCAGCGCTGCATTCCAGCCCTTTCATGACATCTTTTATGTCGAAAAGCGATGTCAGCAGAATCACGGGAATATCCTTGAGCTGCGCATCGCGTTTTATCTCCCCGCACAGCATGAATCCGTTCATCTCGGGCATCATCACATCGCTGATGATTAAGGCGGGCATGTCCCTTCGGGCTGCAACGAGTGCCTGCCTGCCATTGCGTGCGGTCGTAATCCGGTACTTCTGCCCCTCGAGCAGCAGCTTCAATTTTTCTGCCTGCGTCGGACTATCCTCCGCCAGAAGGATTCGGGGCCTGCGCCTGCGTGCCTCGAGCGCTGACTCATCAACCGTCACGCTTGATTTCCCCTCTATGATCAACCAGGCTTGTCAGCACCGAGGCGATTTTCTGCAGCGGCAGGACCAGCGTTGCCGCGCCTGTCCGGATGGCCTCGCCCGGCATACCGTGAACAACGGAAGTCTCCTTATCCTGAGCAAAAGTGACCCCCCCTCTTTCCTTCACCATCTGCAGTTCTTTCACCCCGTCACGCCCCATCCCCGTCAGCAGACCAGCAATGCAATTGCCCCCGTAAACTTGCGCGACAGCGCGGAAAAGATAAGAGACTGAGGGTCTTGACCCGTGCTCTGGTCGGTCCGGCGCAAGAACGATCCTGCCCGCATTCCCGATCTTCATTTGATATTCGTCGGGCGCAATGTAAACCGCGCCAGCCAGGGGCAGTTCTCCGTGGCGAGCAAGATGAACCGCGAGATTGGAGGAATTCCTCAACCAGCGCACAAACCCCTCGACGAACCCGGATGACATATGCTGCACGACCAGGATGGGGACGGGAAAGCCCCGCGGAAGCGCTGCAAGGACGGCCTCAAGCGCCGAGGGCCCTCCCGTCGAAGCGCCTATTGCCACGATACCGGGTCGCGATCCGGATACACATCCGGCATTCATCGAAGACGGAACCGGCAATTGACGCGCGTGAGGCCAGCGTCTTATCGTCTTGACCTCCGACATAAGCTTTACCGTCTGTATCATCTCCCGGGCCGTTGCCTCATGGTCTGGATTCCCCAAGCCCGCTGGACGGCGCAGCACAGCCAGCGCACCGGCATTCATCGCTTCGAACGTTGTTTCCATATCGGCTGGAGCCGTGCTGCCGCTGACGATCACGATAGGAATCGGCCTGGTTTCCATGATCCGGCGAGTCGTCTCCACACCATTCATTACCGGCATGTGTATATCCATCAGGATTACGTCCGGCCGCTGACTGCATAGTGCTTCCAGCGCCTTCTCTCCGTTGCATGCCGTCGCGATCACCGCAATATCCGAATCCGTTGCGAGGATGCGAATGAGGAATGCTCTTACCACCGCCGAATCCTCCACGACCATTACATTGATCATGAAAAGGTTCTATCCGCTTTTCCGATAAAGCGGCGAACGACCTCCAGCAGATTGCTCTGATCGAAGCTGCTCTTCGCAATGTATGCATTGGCACCACAATCGAGGCCGCGTTCACGATGTTCGGCCGAATCGAGTCCCGTTACCAGCACGACAGGCAGGCCCGAGAATCGCTGATCCTCCCGTATCAGGGAGGTGAGCGCAAACCCATCCAGGCGCGGCATCTCGATATCCGAGACAACCAGATCGAATGCATCTGTTCCAAGCATGGAATAGCCGTCGGCCCCGTCTACGGCGGTGACAACGCGATAGCCCGCCGATTCGAGAATGTGCTTGAGCAATGTTCGAGCGGTGATGGAATCTTCCACGACGAGGATCGACCGGCTGCTTGCCGTTTCAGGCGGGGCAGCTGGCAGCGATCCCGGTGCAGTGGGCAGCGCCGCTGAATGGATGGCGGCCGATTTAATGAGATCGGATACATTGAGCACAGGCACGATGCAACCTGTCCCCAGCACGCTCACTCCAGCTACGTTGCGCACTCGCTTCAGTGGCTCCCCAAGCGGTTTGAAGAGGATTTCCTGCTCTCCGCTCACCTCATCCACCTGAATTGCAATAGGCGTGGCCCCGGCTCGGAGAACGACAGCAACGACATATCCTGCCGCCCCGGCCCTTGAATCCCTCGAGTCCCTCGAGTCCCTTGAGTCCCGTGAAACCTCGGGATTACCCTCGGTCAGCCGCGGCAACTCAAGGACATCGGCCAACGGGATCAAAGGCACGGGACGTTCACCCACCCGTATGGTTTCGCGACTTTTTACCCTCCTGATCTCATCGCGAGACGTACGTATCACGCGCTCCACATCGACCGAAGGAATGACGAAAGTCCGCGCCGATGAACGCACGAGAACACCGCGAAAGTTCGCACGGGTCAGTGGCAGCAGGATATGGAAGGCAGTGCCTACGCCGGAACTGGAATCGACCCGGATACTGCCACCCAGCCGTTCGACCTTCTCGCGCACAATTGCAAGCCCCAGTCCGCGCCCCGAAATATCGGTGATCACCGGACTGGTGGTCACTCCGGACTGGAAGACAAGCGCTATCGCTTCCGATTGATTGAGCTCGTCCATTTCCCCGCTGGAAGCCAGACCGAGCTTGCGCGCAGCGGCTTTCAATCCAGCGACATCGATGCCCCTCCCGTCGTCTGCCACCTGAATCTCGGCCATATTGTCACTCCGGGAGCAGGAAAACATGATCGTTCCCTGACCGGGCTTACCTTCAGCTTCGCGCGCTACGGGCCATTCGATACCGTGATCGATGCAATTGCGCAACAGATGGATAAGGGGATCCTTCACTTCCTGCAGGAGGTGCCTGTCGATTTCGATATCCCCGCCGCGGGTAACAACCGTTATCCGCTTTCCCTGCTGGCGTGCCAGTTCACGCGCATACCGTGGCAAGATATCCAGCAAGGATGAAAACGGAAGCAGCTGCATTTCCTTGACATCCTCCATCAGCCCATCCGTCATGCGGACCAGGGCCCGTCGAGCACGCTCGGCTCGGCGCAACAGGCTTGCCAGCTGATTCCCTGCCATATGCAGACGCTCCTGCTCGCCATCCAGATATTTGTGCAATCGGGCAAGGTCATGTGTCTCCGTGGAAACTGCACCATTCTTGTGGCTTACCCTCAGCTGCTGCTCAATCAGCCGCATTGCCGGTTGAACATGCAGCCACCTCTTCTCCCAGCCCGCCAGCGTGACAGCGACTTCCTGCAGTTCCTTTATTCGCTGCCCCATCGTGAGACGCGGGAGCAGCAATTCCTCCACCTGATGGATCACCGAATCGAGTTTCCCGCTTGAAACCCTGATCATCGATGGGGCGAGAGCGGGTGTGACGGTCTGCGTACTTGCTGATGCATCCTCCTCTTCATCGTTTGAATCGTCGACGTGCCCAGCGGCCATGGAATGGTTTGGAGTGGGATCGTCCCGCAGAGCCAGATCGGGCCCAGTCGATCCGGTCCCTTCGGGCTCTGGCGCGGACCCTCTCATCATACTGATGAGCCGGCGGCTCAATCTGCTCAGGTGCGCAGCCCTGGCACCAGGGGCGGGACCATCGCCACCGACCGCTCCGCCCAAGGCATCGACGATCTGAAGCAATAAATCTCTCAATAA
Organism: uncultured Nitrosospira sp.; assembly: GCA_964651465.1. Taxonomy (GTDB): domain Bacteria; phylum Pseudomonadota; class Gammaproteobacteria; order Burkholderiales; family Nitrosomonadaceae; genus Nitrosospira. The sequence continues at coordinate 1,954 of CAZYYR010000078.1, read as the reverse complement.
CGGAGAGGACACAAGGCTCCCGTCTTTCAGTGCGGCAAACACATCCTCGAGAGATTGGCAAGCCGCTTCGATTTCCGTGAGATTAACGGCGCGCGCAGCCCCTTTCAAACTGTGCGCTTCCCGGAAAACGGTCTCGATGATGTCGGCTTCCTGTTTGCTTGATCCGTTGCTCCCCAAAGCGAGCAGCCCTGCGGAAATCGCCTGAAGCTGTCCTTCCGCTTCCGCCCGAAACATCGGCAGAAGCTTTTTCAGATACTCGTCGCTTTTGCTGGCCATGGATTATCTGGTGCCTATCAGCCGGCACTGCCTTTCACACCTACCAGCGTGCCCAGTTCCACTCCCATCTCGTGCAGGCTGTGAGCAGCCTGCTCCGCCTGCCGCGTGCCCGCGACGTTTTGCTCGCTGGCCTGCTTTATATCGTTCATAGCCAACGCTACCTGATCCATGCCTATCATTTGCTGCTGGCTGGATGCCGCGATCTGGATGGCTGCCTGCGCCGCGTCATTGATACTGGCCGACAGGAGGCGAATCGCAGCATCGGTATCGGTGGACTGCTTGACCCCACCCTCGACTACTTTGCTTCCCTGCTCCGTGGCCAAGACTGCAAGATTGGTGATTCTCTGAATTTCACCCAGTATCAGGCGCACCTGTGCCGTTGCCTGCCTTGATTGTTCGGCCAAACTCCGGATTTCCTGGGCCACTACGCCGAAACTTTTACCTTGCTCCCCCGCGCGGGCCGCCTCTATGGCAGCATTGACCGCCAACAGGTTGGATTGCTCGGCCAGATCATTGACTGTGGCGATGATCCCGGCGATGGCGTTGCTTTGCTCGGACAAGTGCACGATATTGCCAGCAATGGACTCCATCTGTTCCCGGATCCGATGCATTCCGTGAATGGCATCTTCTACCGACTTAAGGCCGGCTTGCGAGATATTCGATGCTTTCTGCGCGCTCTCTGACACAAGCTTCGCTTTCTGGCTCGCAAGCTGCGCGGTTTGTTTGACTTCTTCCACTGTGGAAGTCGTTTCGCTTACTGCAGCAGCGGTCTCGGCTGCACCGGATGCAACCTGGGCGGTGGTAGCAAGTATTTCGGCCGACGAAGATGATAATTGGGCAATGCTTGCCTGAAGCTGACGGGTAATGGAACGACCGAGATTCATACCGATCGAAAGCCCGACAAGGATCGCAAGCAAAGAAACGATTCCCAGCATATATGTATAAAGATTCACCTTTTCCGTCACTTCGGACGTCCGCTTCTCCAGGAGCAGCGATTGCCATTGGTGAAAATGCCTTGCCTTGTCGACGAGCGCTGCGCTGAGAGGACGGAATTTTTCGCCTACGAAGGTACGTGCTTCCTCACGCTTTTGCTCCCGCACAAGACCGGCTACAGTTCCCTGCGCCTGCTTCAGTTCTTCATGCAGCGATTGCAGGCCTTTCACGAGGACGATGCCTTCCCCGCTGCTTATCAGCTTGTGCATTTTTGCGAGAATCTGCTTGAATTGATTGTCGTTCTCACGAAGGAAATCCAGATTCTCCTTGTCGAGTTCCGGGTAGAGCAAAAGACCGCGGACATAGGTCTGCTGGGTAAAAGCGGCGACTCGAAGCTCGTCGGCACTTTCCTTCAACCGCTCATCCACCCTGAGGAAATGGCTATAGCTCAGCTGGATCTGTTCGAGTGCATAAAGCGCGACTCCCGCCACGAGCATGAGCAGCGCCAATATGACTATATATCCCCCTATTATTTTCCTGCTGATGGTCATGGTGGCATATCCTTTCAATGCGAAATACCTGATCGGAACGGCCCATCCGTTGCGATTTTTCTTCGTTTTCCGGGGTTGAACCACGTCTCTCCAACCTTTGCTGCCCACCTATTCACGGATGTGCTCGTCGACCACAAGATTTTCATCCATGAGCAGCTTTTCGGCATCGAGAACCGCCATATGGCCGGAAGTCA
>CAZYYR010000077.1:0-10008 GCA_964651465.1 uncultured Nitrosospira sp. | reverse complement strand
CCGGCCATGGAAAACATGAGCAGCAGCATCATGAATGCATACCAGGGACTGCGCCGGTTGAGGCCCTTGAAGTCTTCGAGCTTGTCCGCTTCGAATCCTGCGCGGGACAGAAGGATGATGATGCCGAAGGTGCCCAGCGTCATCAGCACATACACCACCACATAGAACATTGCCGCGCTGTACCCGTTGTCGTTGGCGCCGACGAATCCAAGCAGCACGAACCCCATGTGCGAGATGGTGGAATAGGCCAGCATGCGCTTGATGTTGGTCTGCGCGATGGCAGCGATATTGCCGACCAGCATGGACATGATGGCAAGCAGGATCAGCATGCCCTGCCAGTCTCCCGACATTCCCCCAAGGCCTTCCACCAGCAGACGCATGACAAAGCCGAATGCCGCCAGCTTGGGTGCCGAGCCAATAAACAGCACGACCGCCGAGGAGGCACCCTCGTAGACGTCCGGCGCCCACATGTGGAAAGGGGCGGCGCTCAGCTTGAAGCTGATGCCGGCAACGATGAATACGAGTCCCACCACGAGCGTGGCATGGCTGAGCGTCCCACTCTGGATGACTTCGGTTACACGCCCGATCTCGAGCGAACCCGTAGCGCCGTAGATCATGGACATGCCATACAGCAGGAAGCCGGACGCCAGCGCCCCCAGGACGAAAAATTTTATGGCGGCTTCCGTTGAACCGGCCACGTTACGTCGCAATGCAACCATGGCGTAAAGCGACAGCGATTGCAGCTCCAGTCCGAGGTAGAGCGTCAGGAAGTGATTGGCGGAAATCATCACCATCATGCCGAGCGTGGCAAACAGGGCGAGGCTGTGGAACTCTCCTGTCAGTATGTCGCGGGAAGCGATATAGGTGCGCGAATACACGAGCACCACGGATACGGTGGCATAGACCAGCACCTTGAGGATGTCTGCCATGGTGTCATCGACGAACATTCCCGAGAACGTGTGGACGGTACCCGGTTCCGAAGTGCTCAACGTGATCAGGGCACAGCCGAGCAACGCGAGCTGGGCCAGCAGGAAGGCGATATTGGATTTCTTGCCGCCCCATGCCAGATCGGCCATCAGCACCACGCACACCATGACCAGGAGGAAAATTTCCGGGTAGGCCGGGGCGAAATCAGGCTGCGTAAAATTCATTTATCATCCTTGGACGGTCGGAATCCATGTCATCACAACGACACATCACGTCATTACACTACAATTTGCTGCGCGCCACATGCGCGAGCAGATCATCGACCGTGGTATGCATCACTTCCATCAGCGGCAGCGGATAAAGGCCCATTCCGAGTACCGCCGCGGCCAGGATCGCCAATACCAGGGTTTCGCGCGCCCCGATATCTTTCATCCCTTCCACTGCAGGATGCACGATCGCGCCGAATATCACGCGCTTGTACATCCACAGCGTATAGGCGGCGCCCGTGATGAGCGTCGTCGCCGCCAGGAACGCATACCAGAAGTTGACCTTCACGGAAGCCATGATGACGATGAACTCTCCCACGAAACCGCTGGTGCCGGGCAATCCGGCATTCGCCATGGCGAACAGCATGAAGAATGCGGCGAAAACCGGCATCCTGTGAGCCACCCCGCCGTAGTCCGCGATCTGGCGCGAGTGCAGCCGGTCATACATGACCCCTATGCACAGGAACATCGCAGCGGAAATGAAACCATGCGAGACCATCTGGACCATCGCGCCTTCCAGCCCCTGCGAGTTGAACAGGAAAAACCCGAGGGTGACGAAGCCCATGTGCGCCACCGACGAGTAGGCGATGAGTTTTTTCATATCCGCCTGGACCAATGCAACCAGGCCGATATAGACGACTGCGATCAGCGACAGGGCGATCATCATGCCGGCGAGTTGGTGGCTGGCGTCCGGCAGGATGGGAAGGGAGAATCGCAGGAAGCCGTATCCCCCCATTTTCAGCAATATTGCCGCCAGCACGACCGAGCCGCCGGTCGGCGCTTCCACGTGAGCATCGGGTAGCCAGGTGTGGACTGGCCACATCGGCACCTTCACCGCGAACGCCAGCAGGAATGCGATGAACATCATGACCTGTGATGCCATCGACAGCGGCAGCTTATGGTAATCGAGGATCGAAAAACTGCCTTCCGACACATGGAAGAGATAAATGAAGGTCACCAGCATCAGCAGGGAGCCCAGCAGCGTATACAGGAAAAACTTGATCGCCGCATAGACGCGATTGGGACCGCCCCACACGCCGATGATGAGAAACATGGGTATCAGGGAGGCTTCCCAGAACACATAGAATAGGATCGCGTCGAGCGCGGAAAAGACGCCGTTGACGATGCCCGACATGATAAGGAACGCGCCCATGTACTGCGACACGCGCTTGGTGATCACTTCCCAGCCCGCCAGCACCACGAGCGGCGTGGTAAAGCAGTTCAGCAGGATCAGGGGCATGGCGATGCCGTCCACACCCAGGTGATAGTGGACGTTGAAACGGTCGATCCAGGGGCTGTGCTCGACGAACTGCATGGCGTTCGTCGAAGGGTCGAACTGGGTATACAGCGGGATCGCAACGAGTAGCCCCGCCGTGGACCCGGCGAGGGCGATCCAGCGCGCCATGGACGCGTTACGGTCTCCACCGGTGGCGAGCACGCCGATCCCGGCAAGAATCGGCAGCCAGATAACCAGACTTAACAGGGGGAAGCCAAACAGCATGTCTATTCCAATTTTTCCATGAGCGTGCAGCGAATGCGGATCGGGCTGCGCGATGATATTTCTATTGTATTTTTTGTTGCTCCATTACCAGAACAACCACAAGCTCATCAGTATAAATACGCCGACGATCATGGTGAACGCATAGTGATAGATGTAGCCGGACTGGAAGCGGCGCATCAGCATGGCAGTCCCGACCACTACCCGGGCTGTGCCATTGACGAAGAACCCGTCGATCACTTTTACATCGCCGAATTTCCAGAATCCCTTGCCGAGCGCCCGCGCCCCGCCTGCGAACAACCACGAATAGATTTCATCGAGGAAATACTTGCGCTCCAGCAGGGTGGCCAATGGCCCGGCCGCCCATTTGATCTTCCCTGGCAGCTCCGGCTTCACCAGATACAGGTACCAGGCCGCGAAGATCCCGGCGATCGAGAGCCAGAACGGCACAGTGGAAAGGGCATGGGTCATCATCGCGGGTATGCCGTGGAATTCCGCTTCCATTTTCGCCATTGCCGCATGCTCGGGCAAAATCTGTATGGCACTGCCGAAATAGTCGCCGAACAGCATGGGTCCGATCAGCCAGCCCGCTCCGATGGTGGGAATGGCAAGCGCGACGAGCGGCAGCGTCACGACCCACGGAGATTCATGCAGATGCTCTTCGGTATGATGATCCATCCGCGGCTTGCCATGGAAGGTCATGAACATGAGGCGGAAGGTGTAGAACGCCGTGACGAATACCGTTGCCACGGTACAGAAATAGGCAAAGCCAGCGCCAGGTATCTCGGCAAAATGCACCGCCTCGATGATGGCGTCCTTTGAGAAAAAGCCGGAAAAGCCGGGTACGCCAGCGCTTGCCAGCGCGGCCATGAACATCGTCCAGTAAGTGATGGGCATGTATTTCCGCAACCCGCCCATCCTGCGCATATCCTGTTCGTGATGCATGGCGATGATGACCGAGCCGGCGCCCAGGAACAGCACCGCCTTGAAAAAGGCATGGGTCATGAGGTGGAAGATTGCGGCCGGATAGGCGGATGCGCCAAGCGCCACAGTCATGTAGCCCAGCTGCGACAGGGTCGAATAGGCGACCACGCGCTTGATGTCATACTGCACGATCGCCACCAGCGCCATGAACAGCGTGGTGATCGCGCCGATGACGAGTACCACGGACAGGGCCGTTTCGCTCAGCTCGTACAGCGGCGACATGCGCGCCACCATGAAAATGCCCGCCGTCACCATCGTGGCGGCGTGAATCAGCGCGGAGATGGGGGTGGGGCCTTCCATCGAATCCGGCAGCCACACGTGCAGGGGGAACTGCGCGGATTTGCCCATGGCTCCAACAAAGAGCAGGATGCAGGTCACGGACAGCAGTTCCCACGGGGAGCCGGAAAAGATTTCTATCGTTTCCGAGGCAGCCTCCGGCGCGCGAGAAAACACCGCCGCGTAATCCAGTGTGCCGAAATACATCAGCACCAGGCCGATGCCGAGGAGAAAGCCGAAATCTCCCACCCGATTGACCAGAAATGCTTTCAGGTTGGCGTAGATGGCCGTGGGCCGTGTATACCAGAATCCGATCAGCAGATAGGAGACCAGTCCCACCGCTTCCCAGCCGAAGAAAAGCTGGAGGAAGTTATTGGACATCACCAGCATCAGCATGGAGAACGTGAACAGCGAGATGTAGCTGAAGAAACGCTGATAGCCGGGGTCGTCGTGCATATACCCTATGGTGTAGATATGCACCATCAGCGAAACGAAGCTCACCACGACCATCATGGTCGCGGAAAGCCGGTCGATCAGAAAGCCGACTTCGAAATGCGCATCACCGGTGGTGGCCCAGGTATAGACGCTGCCATTGTAGACGTTGCCGCCCAGCACATCGAGGAAGATGGCAACCGATGCAGCAACACATACGACCATCAGCGCAATGGTGGCCCGATGGCTCCAGGCGGGGCCGATGACGCGGCCGAACAGCCCGGCAATGAGTGCCCCCGCCAGAGGCGCCAGCGGCACCAATAGATAAAGTTTTTGCATCTCGGTCATGAAATTTCCGCTCTTGTTCTTCTCAGGCCAGTTTCCTGAACCCGGGGATTCAACTTCCCCCCAAAACGCTACCCCTGCAGTTTGTCCAGGTCATCCACGTTGATGGTGCGGAGGTTGCGGAAAAGCACCACCAATATCGCCAGCCCAATGGCGGACTCCGCCGCAGCCACGGTAAGGATGAAAAACACGAAAACCTGTCCGGCCGCGTCCTGCAGGTAATGCGAGAACGCGACAAAATTCATGTTCACCGCCAGCAGCATCAGTTCGATCGACATCAGCAGAATGATCACATTCTTTCTGTTGAGGAAAATGCCGACGATGCTGATAGCGAACAGAATCGCGCCGATAACCAGGTAATGGGATAATGAAACCAAGCTGCTCCCCTTTCAGGACAACGTCAACTCATGCAACACGTTCTTATTCTTTCTTTTCGGACGGCATCGACACCAGGCGAATCCGGTCTGCGCGCTTCACCGCCACCTGCCGTGAAACATCCATCGATTTGCTGCCGCCCCGTTGCCGCAGCGTCAGCGAGATGGCCGCGACGATGGCAAGCAGGAGAATCACCGCCGCCAGTTCGAAGGCGTATACATACTCCGTATAAATGAGACGGCCGAGCTCCTTGGTGTTGCTGTAGTCAGCCGGACGGGCGGGCGGAGCCGGCATGCTCTCACTGGCGAATTGCTTGCCCATGACCACCATGGCCATTTCGCCTGCCATTAGCAGCGCGAGCAGCGCACCGAAGGGAAACCATTTCCAGAATCCTTCGCGCAGGCGATCGAGATTGATATCCAGCATCATCACCACGAACAGGAACAGCACCATCACCGCTCCCACGTATACGAGCACAAGGGTGATGGCCAGAAATTCCGCCTCCAGGAGCAGCCACAGGCCCGAAGAGGCAAAAAAGGCCAGCACCAGCAGCAGGGCTGCATGCACCGGATTGCGGGCGGTAATGACGCCCAGTCCGGATGCGATCAGCACCGCCGAGAAAAAATAGAAAATGATATCCGGAAAACTCATGTGCGCTTAATTGTGGCGTCCACTGTGGTATCTAACGGTAACCGGCATCCGCCGCCCTGTCTCTCGCGATCTGTTCCTCGTACCGGTCCCCCACCGCCAGCAGCATTTCCTTCGTATAGGTGAGGTCACCGCGTTTCTCGCCGTGATATTCGAGAATGCGGGTCTCGACGATCGAATCCACGGGACAGGATTCCTCGCAAAAACCGCAGAATATGCATTTCGTCAGGTCGATGTCGTAGCGTGTGGTGCGGCGGGTTCCGTCTTCACGCTGTTCGGATTCGATCGTAATCGCCAATGCCGGGCACACGGCCTCGCACAATTTGCATGCGATGCAGCGCTCCTCTCCATTGGGATACCGGCGCAACGCATGCAGGCCGCGAAACCGCGGGGACTGGGGCGTTTTTTCTTCCGGAAAGTGTATGGTGATCTTGCGGGCGAACATGTTCCGACCCGTAAGCATCATCCCCTTGAGCAATTCGAACAACAGGAAAGTGCGGAAGAAATCCTTGATTCTGTTCATGGCTTTCTCCTGTCTCAATGGAACCACAGGTTGAGCGGAAATGCGCTCCGCACCGAGAGCGGAAGCTGCATCACCAAGCCAACCACCAATATCCAGACGAGCGTGATCGGTATGAATACCTTCCAGCCGAGACGCATGATCTGGTCGTAGCGATAGCGTGGAAACGTGGCACGGAACCAGAGAAAACAAAACAACAGGAATGCCGCTTTCAAAACCAGCCAGATGAACCCGGGAACCAGCGTGAACGGCGCCACATCGACCGGGGGCAGCCAGCCGCCCAGGAATATGAGGCTGGCAAGCGTGGCAACCAGGATCATGTTCGAATATTCGGCCAGGAAAAACACGGTAAAGGCCATGCCGGAATACTCGACGTGAAACCCGGCCACGATTTCCGACTCGCCCTCTGCGACATCGAACGGCGCCCGGTTCGTTTCCGCGACACCCGAGATGAAATACACCAGGAACATGGGAAACAGCGGGAACAGGTACCAGTTCAGCAGGCTTCCGCCTTTCTGGCCTTCGACGATATCGCCCAGGTTGAGGCTTTGTGCCATCATCAGCACGCAAACCAGCGCAAAACCCATTGCAAGTTCATACGAAACGACCTGGGCCGCCGACCGCATGGCGCCGAGGAAAGCATACTTGGAGTTGGAGGCCCAGCCCGCGATGATCACCCCGTAAACGCCCATGGAGGTCATCGCCAGAATATACAGCAGTGCTGCGTTGATGTCCGCCAGCACCACGTCCGGCGAAAATGGTATGACGGCCCACGCAGCCAGTGCGGGTGCAAAGGTCAATATCGGCGCGAGCACGAACAGGATCTTGTTCGCACCGCTCGGCACGATAATTTCCTTCATTATCGCCTTGACCGCATCGGCGATGGGCTGCGCCCAGCCGCCCAGCCAGGGGATGCCGAAGAAGGTGACGCGATTCGGCCCTACGCGCAGCTGCATGTAGCCGATGATCTTGCGTTCGGCAAACGTCAGATAGGCCACAGCCAGCATCAGCGGCAGCACGATGGCGACAATCAGCAGCACGTTCTTCGTCACCAGAAACAGGGCCGGACCCCACTCGGGGCCGAAGAAATCTCCGAAGAGCTGTTGCGCGTATTCCATCAGGTGACCTGGCCTTCGTCCATCGATCGTTCCACTGCTATTTCGTCGAACATTCCGCCCAGGCCCACGGTCAGCGGATGCGCTGCCGCCACGCGCACGCAATTGGCGGGAAGCGTGTCATCCTGCGCCGCCGGCAGCCTTGCTTCACCCTCTCCCTGCTTCAAGCGGACGGTGTCGCCCGCCTGTATGCCAAACCTGTTCATGAGATCGCCCCGCATCCATGCCACCGGGGCCGCGGCATCCCGAGTGCGCTGCAGCGATTCCGCGCGCCGCACGATGGGGTCGGCCTGATAGATCGGCACTTCACCGATACGCTGGATGGGCTGGAGGGTATCCTTTGCCGGTTCGCCCATCCGTCCGTCATTGCCCACGACAAAATCCTTCAGCCCGTTGTGCAGGCGCGAATGAAGGCCGCCGGTTTCCGGCAGTATCTCTGCGCGTACTTGCTCCGGCGTATCGTAATCGAAGCCTTCGAGCTGCAGAATATTACCGAGCACCCGCAGCACTTTCCATCCCGGCCGGGTATCTCCCAGGGGCGCCATCACACCGTTGAAGCTCTGCGCGCGGCCTTCGGTATTCACGAAAGTACCCGACGTTTCGGTGAAAGGCGCCACCGGCAGCAGCACGTCCGCATAGCCGCCTTCCAGAAGGGTTGGGCTGCTGTATGCAGCCATCACTACCACCAGCTCAGCCGCATCCAGTGCTTTCATCGCCCGCTGTGGGTGATGGCTGTCCAGTTCCGGTTCGATATTCATCAGCACATAGGCGCGGCAGGGGACTGAAGAAGTCGGGACATCGCCGGTATGGCGGGCATGGCCGAGCATTTGCGCCGCATTCAATCCGCCGTTCCGCCCCGGAACCGCTTCTGCAATGTAGGCGCCGACACTGTTCGCTGCTTCCCCTAGTATGCCGAATTTTGCGCCGATGATATCGGCGAGATGCTGCGCCAGCGCGTGTATATCCGCGTAGCGCGGATGATGCTGGGCCAGGTTGCCGAGAAAAACGGCGGCAGGCTGGTTATCGATGAGGCTGGCTGCCATGGCGCGTGCATCATCGCTCACCTCGATCATGCTCAACGTGTTTTCCGCGTCGAGGGGAACATCCGCCTGCTTCGCCTCTACCGCAGCCTTGAGGACTTGCGCCAGCATCGACGCCATTTCATCGGGCGCGACAATGGCGCGATTTGCCACCTTGGTAAACAGGTCGTCATCCACGGGATTGATCACATTCAATTGCATGCCCTGCTTGACTGCCTGACGCAGACGCTGCGCCAGCAGTGGATGATCCTTGCGCTGGGTGCTCCCGACGACAAGAGCCGATTTCAGCGTGGAGGTTTCCGCAATGGGCATTCCCAGCCAGGGCGCGCCCTGAAGATGCCGATCCGCCCGGAAATCCGACTGGCGCAGCCGATGGTCCACGTTATCGCTGCCCAGTCCGCGCATCAGCTTCTGCAGCAGATAAAGCTCTTCCAGCGTGCTGTGCGGAGAAGCCAGTGCACCAATGCTGTGCGCCCCGTGCTTTTCCTTTACATCCTTCAACCCATTGGCAACGAATTCCAGCGCGGTCTGCCAGTCGCAGTCCTGCCACTCCCCTCCCTGCCTGATCATGGGCTTGCGCAGACGCTCTTCCGAATTCAGGCCTTCATAGGAGTAGCGGTCTTTATCCGATAGCCAGCATTCGTTGATTTCTTCGTTCTCCCGCGGCAGGACACGCATCACGCGGTTCTGCTTCACCTGCACGATCAGATTGGAACCCAGTCCGCAATGAGGGCTGACAGACTTCCTGCGCGACAGTTCCCAGGTGCGCGCGGAGTAGCGGAAAGGCTTGCTGACAAGCGCGCCTACCGGGCAGAGATCGATCATGTTGCCCGACAGTTCGGAATCCACCGTGCTGCCGATGAAGGAAAGAATTTCGGAGTGCTCGCCCCGACCGGCCTGGCCGAGTTCCATGATGCCCCCGATTTCCTGGCCGAAGCGCACACAGCGGGTGCAATGGATGCAGCGCGTCATGTCGGTGGAAATCAGCGGGCCCAGGTTTTTGTTGGTGACCACCCGCTTGGCTTCGGTATAGCGGGATGCGCTCGAGCCATAGCCCACGGCCAGATCCTGCAACTGGCATTCCCCGCCCTGGTCGCAGATGGGACAGTCGAGCGGATGGTTGATGAGCAGGAATTCCATCACGCCCTTCTGCGCCGTGACCGCCTGGCCGGAATGGGTGAAGACCTTCATGCCTTCCATGGCCGGTGTCGCGCATGCGGGCAGCGGCTTGGGCGCTTTTTCCACCTGAACCAGACACATGCGGCAATTCGCCGCAATGGAGAGCTTCTTGTGATAGCAGAAATGCGGAATGTATATGCCGAGCTGGTTGGCGCCATCCATGACGGTGCCATTCTTGGGCACGGATACAAGTTTACCGTCGATTTCGAAATTGATCATTGGCTATATGCTCTTGGATTAACGAGCAATCGCGGAAGAGTTCATGTATTCCGTCCTGTCACACCATGCATTTCTTGTGCTCGATGTGATAGGCGAATTCATCGCGAAAATGCTGGATCATCGCGCGCACCGGCATGGCGGCGGCATCGCCCAATGCACAGATCGTGCGCCCCTGGATGTTGTC
>CAZYYR010000076.1:0-10179 GCA_964651465.1 uncultured Nitrosospira sp. | reverse complement strand
TGACGCTGAATGTGCTGCCGGACGGAGTGCGGGAGCAGATGGGGCTGTCCTATCTGTTCGCACGCGCAGCCGATACGATCGCGGATACCGATCTGATCGACCGGGCTCAGCGCCTGAAGTATCTTCATCAGTTCCAGGCGCAATTCACGCCCGGGGAAATCGACTGGGAGGCCATCCGGGAGATCCAGGCCGCGCTTGCTCCCCACCAGAAAGATTCGGCGGAAAATATTCTTCTGCAAAGGCTGGACGACTGCCTGAGGCTCTACGAGGGCTATTCGGCCGATGACCGCCAACGCATCCAGTGGCTGATGAGCGTGCTGCCGCAGGGAATGGAAATGGACCTCATCCGCTTTCCCGGTGAATCGAGCGGAGAACTGGTGGCATTGTCCACGATGGATGAACTGGACCGGTACACGTATTACGTGGCCGGGTGTGTCGGAGAATTCTGGACACAGATGGTCTGCGCGCACCGGCCGGGCATGGGAGGATGGAATGTGGCGGAGAAATCCGCCATCGGGGTAAGGTTCGGCAAGGGCCTGCAACTGACGAATATCGTCAAGGATATCGCGCGTGACCTGCATCGCGGGCGTTGCTACGTGCCCGAATCGCTTCTCGCCGAGGCCGGACTGAAGCCTGCCGATCTGCTGATCGAATCCAATCTCCCCCGGTTCAAGCCTGTCCTGGATCAGCTGATTGCACTTGCAATGGACCATCTGGATCAGGGATGGGTATATACGATGTCGATCCCTGTTTCCGAGATCCGCCAGCGGCTGGCGTGCATATGGCCAATCATACTGGCGGGCGAAACGCTGAAGCGCGTGGCGGTCTCTCCCGACCTGCTGAATCCCGCCGTGAATGTCAAGGTGCCCCGCAGTGTCGTCTACCGGGTGATGACGGCAACCATCCTGACCTGCGGCAATGCATTTGTCGCGACCTCCTTCTGGAACCGCCTTCGGGAAGAAGTTGTCTGAACTCGGGCTGAGCCATGAACCGGACAGCATGGGTGCTTCGCCGTTCCTGGCGCTACGAGCAGATAATGCATCCTTCTCAAAAAATCTTCACAATCAATTCCCGCGTCTACGCATCCGATCGACAGACATCGTGATCTATCCAGCGTCATGACAACCGCTCCACCTTCTGACAGCCTGATGACCGGCTTTGGGCGCTGGGTCGATGCCAACATATTTTCGCTGGGGCGGGAAATGCGTCTGTCCTATCTGCCGCCGCTCATGGTCTATGTCGCGGCCGGCATTTCAGGCCTGACGAGTATCGTCGGCACGTTTTATGTGAAAGAACGGCTGGGGCTTTCCGCGGAATTCCTGGCCGCGCTCGGGTTCTGGATGATGCTGCCATGGGCGCTGAAGATGCCGCTCGGCCATCTGGTGGATCTGATGTGGCGCTGGAAGAGCCTGCTGGTGTACATGGGTGCGACCCTGATCGCGGTAAGCGTGCTGATCATGATCGGCTTGCTGGGCCACCTCGACGCGATGCGGGAAGTGGCAAGTGTGGAAACATGGTACGTCACCTCGGCAATGCTGGCACCTATCGGCTATGTTTTGCAGGACGTGGTGGCGGACGCGATGACGGTCGAAGCCGTGCCGCGAGTAGACGCAGATGGACGTCCACTCGCCCCGGAAATCCGCAAATCGATGCATGTCACCATGCAGACGCTCGGGCGCGTGGCCATCATCGGCGGGGGGGTCCTGGTTTCCGTGGTGAACGTCTATGTATTGCAGGGCGTGGGCCAATTGCCGGAAGCGCAGAAAGCCGCTGCCTACCTGTTCGTCTATGAGCTGGCCCTGATCATTCCAGTGGTTTCGATTGCCGGTGTCCTGTTCGCCTCATGGCTGCGGCGGCGCGACCTGGCAGGATTCATGGCCCAGGGACACAGCCGCGGGGAAGCCGAAGCCCTGCTGGGCGACCACGCAGTTGCCCCGCCCGTCAACTGGTGGATACTCGGCGGCGGGCTCGCCTTCACCGTCGTGTCGCTGAGCGTGGGTTTGAGCCAGATTCCAGGCGCGGAAGAGATCATCTTTCTCGTTTCCATGGGCATCGTGCTGTTCCTGATGTGGCGCCTGACCGGCGAACTGGAACCGGAAGCGCGCAATGTGCTGGTGGGCACGGCGATTCTGATTTTCATCTTTCGCGCCATACCGGGGCCGGGTGCCGGCTCGACCTGGTGGATGATCGATGGCCTGGGCTTCGACCAGCAGTTCCTGGCCATGCTGTCGCTGATCGGCTCGACCCTGACGCTCGCCGGGATGTTCATTTTCCGCCGCTTCATGGCCGAGCGCTCGATCGCTTATATCATCGGCGCGCTTACTATTGCGGGAACCTTCCTGTCGTTGCCGATCATCGGGATGTACTTCGGCCTGCACGAGTGGACTGCTGCGCTGACCGGCGGCGTGGTCGATGCACGGTTCATCGCCGTGATCGACACTGCACTGGAGTCTCCCCTGGGACAAATTGCAATGATCCCGATGCTGGCCTGGATCGCCAACTCCGCCCCGGACAGGCTCAAGGCGACTTTCTTCGCGGTGATGGCTTCATTCACCAATCTCGCCCTTTCCGCATCCCAGCTCGGAACGAAGTACATGAACCAGATTTTCGTGGTCACCCGTGAAGTCAGGGATGTCGAAACAGGTGAGATCACCATCCCTGCGGACTACAGCGAACTGGGCACGCTCCTGATCATGGTGACGCTGATCGGCTTCGTGCTGCCGATGCTGTCCATTCTGCTGCTCAGGCACTCGCGCTTCCGGAATGCATGATTCCTGCATATCACCGGTGAATATCCGGTCGGCTTGACAATGATCTCCCTGAACGACATCATGCTACGAGAGGCAAAAGCGGAGGGGCATGAACACTGGCATGCCAGGCGATTGTCCGCATAACCCATTCGCATCTTCCGGATCATTCCGGGCAATTCTTTCCACAAGAGGTCATTTGGAGTGATGAAGAACAGGCGGCCCCTGGAACGACAAAAAGGCGGCGTGGATTCGTTTGCAGTGCTCTTGACGGTCGTCTTCGTGGCAGCGATGGCGTACTGGCTGTGGCGTGCTCATGGGCAGGTCACCCTGGAGATCGAGCTTGCCTGCCGGGTGCCCGACTCTCTGACCTGCACCTCGGCCAAAGCACGCTATACCGACAGCTTCATCGGCGCCTGGCTCTCGCAGATGTTCCCGTGGGTCCTGCCGTTCATTCCGGCGTTCATTTACGTCATTTTTTTTCGCTGGCTGCGCAGGAACCGGCAGGCCTGATTCCAATCCTTCGGAATCCTGAGCTGCTGCTCTTGTGGCTTACGGCTCAGGCGTCGTCCGGAGTTGCCTCTGCGGCCGTGAGGGGAAGTTCTCCCTGTTGCATGGCCTGAACATCCTGAACACGATGGCCCGGCGCAAGGGTGCTGGCACGAACACCCAGCAGGCGCAGCTTCTGCTTCAGCGGAACACGCCGCAGGCATTCTTCCGCTGCATGACGAATGACATCCGCATCGGCTGTGGAGAAGGATAGCGTATGGGCGCGGGTAACGGTGCGAAAATCCTCGTACCGTAACTTGATGCCGATGGTGCGCGCGACATATCCCTTGCGCTTGAGGTCTCCAGCCAGGGC
Source organism: uncultured Nitrosospira sp. (assembly GCA_964651465.1). Taxonomy (GTDB): domain Bacteria; phylum Pseudomonadota; class Gammaproteobacteria; order Burkholderiales; family Nitrosomonadaceae; genus Nitrosospira. The sequence continues at coordinate 6,570 of CAZYYR010000076.1, read as the reverse complement.
TGTACACAGGCTGGTAAAGACTTCGGATAAAATCGGCCGGTCGTGGCGGACATGCAGGTCCCGTTCGAACGTGGTTTCGCGACTGAGCGATTTCGGCTCGGCATGAACGACGACAGGACGGTCGTCGAGGCCATGCGATACCCGATGCAGCCAATGGCCGTAGCTGCGACCGAAGTGCATCTGCAAAAAAGACATGTCCGCACGTGCCAGGTCGGCAATGGTGGTAATGCCCAGCGTTGCAAGCTTCTGATCGGCCTTGGGGCCGATTCCATTTATTTTCCGGACGGGAAGCGGCCAGATTCTGGCTGGAATTTCCGCCGGATCCAGGATGGTGAGCCCATCCGGTTTATCCAGGTCGGAGCAGATCTTGGCCAGCAGCTTGTTGGACGATATGCCGATGGAACAGGAAAGCCACGTGCGTTCCCACACTGCCTGCTTGATGCGCTGCGCAAGCACCACCGTATCATCAGCGAGGCCGCTCAGATCGATATAGATTTCATCGATGCCATGGTCTTCGATACAGGACGCGAGGGGTGCAACCGCGGATTTGAACAGCCGTGAATAATGGCGATAAGCCTGGAAGTCGGCGGGAAGCAGGACCGCATCAGGAGCAAGCTGCGCCGCTTTCATCAAGCCCATGCCGGAGGAGACACCGAAAACACGGGCTTCATAGGTAGCGGTCGTCACCACTCCCCGGCCCGCGTAATTTCGCAGCCCGTCGAAACGTCGGCTACCGTCCTCGAGGAGTACGGGCGGCCTTTCGCTTCGGCCCCCGATCACAACCGGCCGCCCTTTCAATTCCGGATAACGCAGCAATTCGACAGATGCATAAAAAGCATCCATATCGAGATGAGCAATGCAGCGGTCCATCGGATTACCTGATCAGCATCCGGTGGATCTCAGCAGGGCTGGCAACTGCCGCCGCGAGAGCACCCATCCTTCGCATCCGAACTCCTGGTTTTCGTCAGGGAGCCTGCTCAGACTTTGCGCAACGTCATGAGCGGCGGTGTGGAGAGTGCCGAGCGTGTCCCCAGCAGACCTGCGGCGGTAACTCCGATCGTCCCTGCAATCAATCCGATTATCCATATCCACGGGTTGAAGGTATAAGCCAGGTTCAGCGTATATTCCCCGATCACATATCCCAGCGCACTGGCGCCGGCGGCTGCAAACAGCCCGGCCAGCCCGCCCAGTATGGCGAATTCCGCGGCCCAGGCGCGGGCGAGCTGCCTGCGATTCGCGCCCAGGGTGCGGAAAATCGCTGCTTCGTGAATGCGCTCGTCCTGGGTGGAAGCAATCGCGGCATACAGCACCGCCAGGCCGGCGAGCAAGGTGAACAGAAAGACGAATTCAACCGCCCTGGTTACCTGTTCGATCATTTTCTGGACCTGTGCGATGATCGTCGCCACGTCCAGCACCAGCAGGTTGGGAAAGTGCTTGACCAGCTGGTTCGTCACTTCCATCCGCTCGGGGGGCAGGTAGAAACTGGTGATATAGCTTGCAGGATAGCTGTCCAGCACGCCCGGGGGCGTCACCACGAAGAAATTGACGCGGAACGAATCCCAGTTCACCTTGCGAAGGCTGGTCACCTTGGCTGAAAACGTACTCCCCGCCACATCGTAGGTCAGCATGTCGCCCAGATGAATCCCGACTGTTTTGGCGATATCTTCCTCCATCGACAAAACCGGCTCACCCTTGTGGTCGCGTCTCCACCAGCGGCCCTTGACGATCTGGTTGTCGCTCTGCAGTTCGTCGGCCCAGGAGAGGTTGAATTCACGCTCCACCAGCCGTTTTGCCCGGGTATCGGTAAAATCCGCCGACGCGATGGGTGTGCCATTGATTGCCGTGAGCCGCCCGCGAACCATGGGAAAAATAGTGGGCGACGGCATTTTGCGCTCGCTGAAAAATTCCGCCATGGGCTGCAGCTGATCCGGCTGGATGTTTACCAGAAAATGGTTGGGCGCATCGGGCGGCAGGCTGGTGCGCCAGTCGCGCAACAGGTCGTCGCGGATGAGCGTCAGCGCCAGCAGCGCCATCATCCCGAGCCCCAAAGCCACGGACTGAAGAACACTGGCCGTGGCACGCCGGCGAATGCTGGCCAGTCCGTATCGCCAGGCGCCACCCGTCTGGCTGCGCATGTCCGCCAGCATCTTTACCAGCAGAAACCCGAATAAACCGAACAAGCCTATCGCGGCAATGAATCCGCCGATCACGGAGGCACCCAGGCGCACGTCGCCTGCCTTCCACAGAAACAGGAGCGACAGCACCGCCACGCCCAGCGCATACCCTGTCAGGCTGTAAGGATTCGGTGGACCGATGTCGCGACGCAATACGCGCAGAGCGGGAACGCTGCGCAGATTGAGCAGGGGCGGCAGTGCAAAGCCGAGCAGCAACACCATGCCCGTCAGCAATCCATGGACAGCGGGCCATATGCTGGGCCAAGGCAATTCCGCATCCACCATCCCGGAAAGCCAGTAAGCGAGTACGCCTTGGGCAAAAAAACCGAGCAGGCAACCGAGCCCGCTGGCGACCAGTCCCAGCACGAGAAAATGGTACAGGTAAAGGCGCAGCATTTCCGCCTGGCTCGCACCCAGGCAGCGCATGATGGCGCAGCCGTCGAGATGGCGCTGGGTGAAGCGGCGCACGGCCAGCGCAGCAGCGGCAGCGGCCAGCACGACGCTTGCGAGGGCCGTGAGGCTCAGGAATTTTTCCGCCCGTTCCAAAGCCGATTTGATCTCCGGCCGCGCATCGCGAATGCCCTCGATCCGTTCCCCCAGCATCAGACGCGACTGCGCCCATTCCCGGAAACGCTCGACTTCGGAAGCATCGCCTGCCACCATCAGGCGATACCCGACGCGGCTGCCTTCCTGTATCAGCCCGGTAGCAGACAAATCCACATCGTTGATCAGGACGCGCGGGCGGAGATTGAGAAAACCGATGGAGTAATCCGGTTCCTGGGTGATCAGCGCCGTGACGACAAGATTCAGCATCCCGACTTCGATCAGGTCTCCTCGATTGAGAGAGAGGCGAACCATGAGCTTCTCGTCCACCCATGCGGTGCCGGGGGCGGGTATCGTTCCGGCCGGATGCGCAGCCCGCGCCTCTGGGGAAACATCACCGAAATCCTCGCTGATGCTCAAATCGCCGCGCAGCGGGTAGCCAGCGGTTACCGCCTTGATCTCGGTCAACAGGCTTTCATCTCCCCGGGCAGTCATGCTGGGGAATTTGAGCGCGGTAGAGGTGGCAAGTCCCCGCTGCTTCGCTTCCTCCTCGTACTCCTGCGACAGCGGGTGATCGGACAGGATGATCAAATCCGCGCCCAGCAACTGGTTGCCCTGGCGCGCAAGCGCCGCCTCGACACGATCGGCAAAAAAACCTACTGTGGTCATTCCTCCCACCGCGATGACCAGCGCGAATGCCAGCACCCGCAACTCGCCGGCGCGCCAGTCCCGTCCGAGCATCCGGAAAGAAAGCCTTAGAATATTCATCGAATTGCTGCGAATCCTTTGCTGATGGTCATATTTGGTGACGGCACCCCTTTGCCGAATGGGCACATGAAGAATCGCCAGGCCGGCCAAAACCGGGCAGTCCGCGCAACAAGGCCTTGCGCGACGGCTCGCGAACGAGATTCGACCGTTGGGTATTCAAGAGTGCGAATGAGATGGAAACAGCACGGTACCGGGATAATGCTTCCTGCTCCATCCGCTTATCGCCTCGAGGATAGGCTTCAGATCGTTCCCCTTCTCCGTGAGCACATACTCGTGGCGGAGCGGTTTCTGCTGGTAAACACGCCGGAAAACAAGACCCGCGGTTTCCAGCCTTTTCAGCCGATCGGCGAGTATGTTGGAGGCGATATTTTCCGGTGAAGACAGAAGATCCTGGTAGCGGCATTTGCCCAGTACCAGGTCGCGAATGACCAGCAGCGTCCATTTGTCGCCAAAGATATTCAGCCCGTTCGTAATGGGGCACGCGGATCGTTCAAATGGTGATCTGGTTTCCACTGGTTCGCTTGATGACGGCTTGCCGGTTATGTGGCATGCCGGGATGTGAAACTGAAAACTGCCGCATGAGCGATAATAATTCAGTTACTTGCATTTTGCAAGATATTGAGCTACTCTGCAGTCACTTGCGGATCGAAAGCTTCCATAAAAGCAAGTCACCGACTCCGTCGCTCATTCATATACAGAGAAAACATGTTGATACTCTACCAGTTCAAACGTACCTGGGGTAATCCAAATTTGAGTCATTTCTGTTGCAAAACGGAAACCTACCTTCGCATGGCTGGGATTGAACATGAAGTGAGGACCACCCTTCCCTTGTCCGCCCCGAAGGGCAAGTTGCCTTATATCCGCGACGGGGATCTCCAACTGGCGGATTCCCGCTTCATCATCCAGCACCTCCAGGCGAGATACAGGAATCTGGATGAAGGATTGAGCCCGGCGGAAGCCGCGCTCTCACTTGCAATGCAGCGCCTGATCGAAGAGCATCTTTTCTGGGCCACCATGTATTCGCGCTGGCAATACTCGGATGAGAACTGGCAGATCAACAAGAAAGCCATATTCGGGGTATTGCCACCCCTCATCCGCGACGCAGCGGCGCTGTTTTACCGCCGCAGGATCAGGCGGCAGATCCATGGCCATGGCATGGGACGCCACACTTCCGCTGAAATTTTTGAACTCGGCATGATGGATATCGATGCCCTGGCGGCTTGCCTTGGGGACAAGCCCTATTTTCTGGGCGACCAGCCGACCACGCTGGATGCCAGCGCTTTCGGATTCCTGATCAACACGATCGGCTGTCCCATCGAGTCGCCTCTCAAGGAATATGGACTTTCGAAAGACAATCTGCGCAATTATGTCGATCGAATGAGGGGGCAATATTATCCGGAGTTGCAGTCATCATAAAGGCATGGCCTTATGTAGGTAACTTGCACCGATATAACCCGTGCACCTTTTCGAGCAGAGAATGCCTCAGGCAAGCTCAAGCTTGTACATTTATTTATAACGAAGCAGCTGGAAGTTGTGCACCCGTCCCCATTCCTGGCAAATGAAATCAGTTTCAGCCTTGGTCCGTTCAACAGGCACATCCATAATGTACTTTATGGCAGAGCTTAATGTTGATCAGGTAGTTGAAAATATTCTTTGCCATAGAGAGTGCAGGCCAGGATCAAACTTGCTTGAAGCGAATCCTGGTCGCGAAGAAATGGGCGACGTCGAACGGCGATGTTCCCGATCACCGCCCTCGGAATTGCTCCAGGTAAGCTTTCCACCCTCCAAACGCGCTGATATCCTCGGCATCGGTCAGCGCATGGCTTTCGCACAGGAAGCCCTGGACGTTTTCTCCATCGGCCAGTTCGATGGTGCCAATGCCCAGCGGAGCGGGGATACCCCCGACAAAACTGCCGAACTCACTCACCGGAAGATCCCAGACTTCCACCTCGATGGCAGTTCCCTGTTCGTTTCTGTTCACCCGCACCAATCCTGGACGCAGGGGCGGCTCGCCGGGCAGGGCGTAAAGCCTGTAGTCCGGAGAGGTTGTGATCGCCGCCACGCGTCGCCCGTCGCGGCTCGTCAGCTGATTGTTAAGCGGCAGCCCCGACAGATGCGCGCCGCAAACAGCGACTTTTATCCGGTCCGATTGCCCAATCGCGTCCTGTGCCGTTGATGAATCTCGGGCTGGTCCCCGGGAAATCGACGCGGGCATCGGGATGCCGGTAGCCCCCAAAGTAAGTCCGTATGCCTGCTGCATGCGCCCGGCAAGATGCAGCAGGAAAGCATCCTGATGGGCGGGCCCCACAAGCGTGACGCCGAAAGGCAGCCCGTCATCCTGAAACCCGGCGGGAACCGCTACCGCCGAATAATCGAGCAGGTTCATGAAGTTGGTGTAGTAGCCCAGGTTCGAATTGAGGCGTATCGGGTCCTTTTGGACAGCCTCGACGGTATAAATCGTACCCACGGTCGGCGTGAGCATGCAGTCGGCCTTTTCCCAGACACGGTCGGCGGCACGCTTGAGTTCTCGCAACTGGTACAAACCGTAGTAGGCATCGGCAGCCGAATACCGTTGCGCCCCAGCGATGATCTCTCTTACGGGGGAAATGATCTGATCGCTGTGCGCATCGAAAAATGGTCGTATTGCTGCGTAGCGTTCAGCCACCCACGGGCCCTCATACAGCAGGCGCGCAGCTTCCTGAAAAGGTGCAAAATCGATCTCGGTCACTTCGGCCCCGAGAGTTCGCACCCTCCCAATTGCCTCGCCGAATAACCGTTCCGTTTCAGGATTGCCAAAAAATTTCAGTTGGTCCGGGCGCGGAACGCATATACGCAAGCCCGATGACAGCTCGGTGTCTCGACCATGCCGTCTTCTCTCGCGCGAATAAATGTCTTCGTCATCATAACCTGCGGCAACATCGAGTATGCGCTCCGCGTCTGCCGCTGTATGGGCGAAGATGGAAACACAATCGAGAGAGCGGCACGCCGGTACGACGCCCCGCAACGAAAGCCAGCCTTTAGTGGGCTTATATCCGATGACATTATTGAACGCGGCCGGCACCCTGCCGGACCCGGCCGTATCGGT
>CAZYYR010000075.1:7277-10316 GCA_964651465.1 uncultured Nitrosospira sp. | reverse complement strand
TGTTCAGCCGGCTGCTGGGAAAAATACCGCGAATATCTGCCCGAACTGGAAACGGTGTTTCATGAAATTCCCGGCCACTTGGTTCAGGGAACCGAGGGTTGAGCGGTTGCCGATCCGCGCCGGCATTCTCGTCATGGCATAATCGATCTGATACCATCGAACCCATCCATTCGTTCATCAGGCCAGGCCCCATGAAAAATCTTCTTATTCCTGCAATCCTCGTTATCGGGCTGATCGCGCCCGCATTCTCGTTCGCTTCGGAAAAAGAGAATCTCGACGACGGACACGCCCTGGATATGGACGTAGCCGCTGCCGTGGACAGCATGGGAAATGACCTTGACGACGAGCATATCCTCGACATTGTCGCCACGATGAACAGCATGGCGATCGAGGCGGGCACTTTTGCCAGCGCCCGCTCGACCAGCGCGGAGGTCGGCAGCTACGCCGCAAAAATCGTGGATGAGCACACAAACGTCAGCAGGCTGCTGACGGAACTGGCCGCCACCTTTGGGCTGGTGCCCCGGGATAACCCTGTCAGCAAGGAGCTCAGGATGGATGCCATCCGTTATCGCGCGCTGCTGGAGCGCGCAAACGATCCCGAGTTCGATCTGCTCTACATCGACCAGAAGGTCGTTTTTCACCAGAACGTGCTCGACATGATCGACAACCAGCTGATGCCTGCGGCTGGCCGCCACGAACTGAAGGCACTGCTGTACGGCCTGTTTGCTCCCTTCTCCGAACATCTCGCACAGGCCCAGGAAATACAGGAATCCCTGCGAAGTATTTCGGGTCGCGCTACGGGGCTTTAAGCCATCCCAACTGCCATCCCAGCCGGTGCGCACGAACTGCCGGAAGAGTAAGGACAAAGGATAGGAATAGGACAGGAAAAGCCGCCAACTATCCGGCGGTTCTATCAACCGGGCAGAAATGCGATACGGCCGATGAGTTGCAGACTCAGCCGCTGATGGCCGGTTCGGTTCTCACCTCATCCTTGGGGGTTCCCCAGCGGGTGTAGCCCTTCGCATTGTTTTCCGCGCGGCTGGCGTTGATGCAATCGGGCGTTGCATCCAGTGGACCCTCGCTCGTCATGCATTCGGACAGCTTTGCGGTCCGCTCTGCCGGGTGTGACTCATACCAGTCCACCGAACGGACTTCTTCCTGTGCTTCACGGAAGTCGCAGCCCGCCAGCAGCACCATCAGTGCAGCGCACGCGGCTGCCGGGATGAGCGGGACAATGGGGATAATAGGGACCCCAGGCATTTTCTCTCTCACAGTGACACTCCACACAGCAATCACGACCACCCATCCGGAAACGGAATCGTTTCCGTCATCGTATCATCATGGCCGGCAATCGCAGTGTGACAGCACACGTGCCGCGACTCTGTTCGGTTGCGCACTAACATCACCGAATCGGATTGCTGATGCTCGCCGGTCGCGGTACGGCTCTGTAGAAGACCGTGCGGATACGCCCCAGCCTCACACGATCTCCGGCACCCGGTTTTCCAGGAGGCCCCGAAGCTCCATTTCGTAATTCAGGGTATGGATGACCCGATCATGGATCACATCCAAAGTGTCGTAGGCGCGGTTGCGCAGCGATGCCGCCTTCAGCATGCCGCAGGCCAGGGATTTCCTGATTTCGCGCAAACCCGTCTTTTCCCCGCAGTAGGCGCGGATGATCTGCTGTATGCCCCTGCGGCCATGCATCCCGCTACCGAAGCCTGCCGCGACATGGTGCGCCAGCAGGTCGATCCCCCCTGCCTCGCGCCCGAACTGCAGCCGCACGTACGCCATGTGCAGGCGGGGCAGCACACGCTCGCACAGTGCGATGATGAGCGCAGCCTGCGCATGAAGGTCATGCACGGTAAGTTCGCCATCCGCTCCCGGCTCCCCTGCCCTGTTCGGCCCGCGCATCGCGTTGACCGAGGAGATTTTTACGATCGGCCGGTTACTGGTTTCATAAGCCCATCTGAGGGCATGCTGCACATTACGGAATTTCATCTGCTCATCCTTCTGGTTGCTGGTTGATATTTCACATCCGAATCACGCCCGGATCGCACCCGCTATCCTCTGTTTTTTCCGTTTCCATCCGCTTTCCGCCATCCGCGCAAACATCCTTGTCGATCCGCATTCGCCGCAGGCCCAATACCTGGCGATCGGTTCCGCCTCGCAGCACCCGTCGTGCGGCCTGCTCGTCTCCCACCAGCACTGGCGCGTCGCTTCCATACCCCTTCAGGCTGTTCTGGGCGCTGGCAATGCCGGTCAGCACAGGAAGATAAGGCGGACTTTCGCTGCGCAGCGTGAAGCCGCGGTAGCGGTTCTCGAATTCCTTCGCTACGAAAGGCCACTCATCCTCGAGACGCGTGCCGAAGGCCATCCAGCCCCCCATGTCCTGGATGACCCGGTGGATCAGCGCATCGTCGAACACGACATCGCAATACGTTCCCACCCTGCGCACCGCCTGATCGACTTTGGCCCATGCCCTCAGGGCGGAATCCTGGGTAGATCCCTGCAGCATGCGGATGACATCGGCGGGCTTCGGCACGAACTGCCCTGCGTCCGGATTAGCCAGGTGACGGTTGAAAGCATCCACGATGGCCGTGAGGTCGTAGCGCTTGAGCGCGTTCCACCAGACATCCAGCGCAAACGTCGACACGCTTTTGCCATAGAAACCCATCACCCCGGCAATACCCTCGCGGAATTTCTGGAAATCACCGGTTTGCATCGTTTGCTTTTCCCGATTCCATACCGTTTCCGCCCTCCCTCAATTCGGGCGGCAGCCAACTGTCCGCTGCCATGCTGTTGGTCGATTCCAGCTGCTCCTGCCGGTTGGGCATCCGGCCCCGGTGCAAGGCCAGTTTTGCGGCTTCCTCACGCTGGCGCCTGACCGTGCCGATGACATAAGCAAAACTTGCCTTGCCCCTGGCAATGGCGTTCATCGCCGCCTGGCTGAATTCCTCCTCCATGGCTCCTGCCCGCAGTAACGCAAGAAAAACCGGATGATGCGAATTGCAATCCTGTATCCCGAGCTGCCGCAGGCTC
>CAZYYR010000075.1:0-7177 GCA_964651465.1 uncultured Nitrosospira sp. | reverse complement strand
AAGAAAAACCGGATGATGCGAATTGCAATCCTGTATCCCGAGCTGCCGCAGGCTCTGGCAGCAGGCGCCCGCCGTTCGTGGCTCGAATTGACGTTCGGCATGAGTCCCGATGCCATGCATACCATCCTCACCTTCCGCATGCTTACCGGCACGTTCCGTGCACGTTATCCTAGACTGGAGCTGGGGCTGGTGGTGGGGTTGGGGCTGGAGAGGTTTTCCGTCGGGTTCCAGTAGGGAAATGCCGGGGAACGCATCTGGGAATGGATTCGCCGAACCCGGTGGAAACCCAGCGGGAATCGCTGCACTTTTCTGTTCCGCTTGTAATGGGACGGCGGTTTTTGCTGGCCGCCCTCCTTTCCTCCCATTGTTGCGTGCTGCTTCGATCTTTGGCCGCGCCCGGGCTATCTCCCGATCTGCGCGCTGGTTATGACGCAATCCATCCGCCTCTGAAACCGGAAAGAACTGCTCCGCAACCGTTTTTACCGCCTGTTGCTCCAGTCTCGTCATTGCCCGGCAGACACGGTACAGGCTGGACAGATCCGGTGGCAGCGGCTTTTCCACGCTGAAATAGGTATCCAGCAGCATCGTGTAGGCGCCGTGCTCTGCCAGAGAAAGGTGGGCGGTATCGCGCTGATAGTCTCCGCAATATCGTTCGTAATAGTTCACGATGGCTCCATTCGTTCACTTCGACCCCGGAATCGGCACGGAACGCATTCCCGGCACCGGGGTATGCGGGTTGGAGGCATTATTACAAGTATTACTTGTATATGTCAAGGGATTCTTGTAAGCGGTCTGCAAGAATTGCTTGTATGATCAGGCGCATGAATATTGCGAAAATAATTCGCGAAGGACGGGAAAAACTGAACCTGAATCAATCCCAGCTGGCTGAACTGGTGGGGGTCTCGCCGCAGGCCGTACAGCAATGGGAATCCGGTGCAACCCTTCCCCGCGGAAAAAGGCTGAATAAGATCGCGGAAGTCCTGCAGCTGCCACCCTCGGTGATGCATTTCGGCCGTCCGCTTGATACCCCCGGGGCCATGCCCGGGAAGAACGTAGCGCCGAAAGCCGACGGCGCCACGGATGCGGCGTTCAAAACATCTTCCGCTGCGGGCGAAAAAACGGTTTCCGATACCGATGTGCTCATCAACCAGGTTGTCGAGGCGATGCGGCGCATGTCGAAAGAAGACGCCGCCCGCCTGGTCACGATCAGCAAGGCCCTTGTCCGCGAAACGGGCGACGGATCGGTGGAGGCGGCGTCTTCTGTGGATCTGAAACCCCTGCCGGTCCCGGACCTGCCGGCCCATCCGTCATCGGCATTTCCCCCGCGTCGGATGTCCGAGGGTAGAACGAAGGTTCGAGGAAAGACGGCGATTCGATAGAAGAATGCATGACCGGCATCAGATAGAACGAAGAAAGTTCGACCGCAGGAACATGGACCGCAGTATCGTCTTCAAGCGCGCCCGGGATTGAACGGGATTCCCGCAGAGCGCATTTATTCCTATTTCATTTCCACCGCTGCGATATGAAAGCTTCCGCGACCAAACTTCCGTACGACAGCCTGGATATGCTGTTCGCCTTCCATGTTTCCGAGAAAGCCCGTGCCCGCCACGAACTGTTCATTACGCAACTGCCCGAGCACGAGCGTGAAACCGGAAGACGCAAATACACGCTGGAGCATGCGGTCAAGGAGGTCCTGGCAGAAGTCGCCGAAGTGGCCGTACTCATCAAGGAACTGGAGAGCTAGGACCCGGATCGAGAGCCAGGAAAAGCGATGCTTGCGTTCCGCAGGGCATACTGCTGGTAAAATCGGGACAACCGCGCGATGCGGCGGAATCGTGGCCGGTGCGGGACAAGACCGGAAGGCCTGCCAGCGGGCGCCTCTATGATATTTTTACGTTCTGGGAGTGGATATGAAAACTATTATTCTCGCGTTGCTCGCCGCTTTGATGCTTTCCTCGTGCATCACGGGGGGAAAAATGTCCGGCATTCGCGAAGGCATGACGAAGGCCCAGGTCATCAACATCGCGGGGAATCCCGATGGATACCAGCGCAGCGGCGACTATGAGGTGCTGCTCTACATCGACCGCAGAAGTACCTGGTCCCTGCTGGGCGGCACTTACCGCGACGTTCTCGATTATTCCGTCATCCTGAAAGAGGATCACGTCGTGGAATTCGGACCCGGCCGCACCCATCAGCGTGACTCCGCAGTACCTTTCGTCAGGATTCCAAGCCGGTAACCCTGCATCCCCGTCTCTTTCGCCTTCTTCCGGCCACAAAAACCGCCGGAAGAGGCCGGAAAAAGCTCTTTCGCCCGCTTTACAAGTTCCACCTTGACAATTACAAGAATAACTTGTAATCTCTCCTCCATGCCTCGCCGCAGCGCGCCTCATGCAACAGCGCAGTTCAACCGGTCCCGCTGCCGGGGCATCCGCGAAACAGACGCGCAGCCCGACCCCGGCACAGCCTCGATCCGGTAAGTCCCCTCGCCCCCCAGGGGCACGGAGCGACAAGCGGCCGGGGAAGGGAAAGGCGCAAAGAAATCTCCAGGCCGTGCCTGGCGCGGAACTTCGGTCTACCCGACTTGAACGGGTGGACGACAAGCACGAGGAGAAGCGTATACCATGGGCAAAGGGGCGGGGCGATGGACGAACTGGATGCAGGCATGGACCGAACGCCGCCCTGCCCCCCTTGACCTCTCGGATACCGAAATACTGGACTGGCTGAGCGAGTACTGCGACCAGGCCCTCTACACCCGTCCCACGTCGCAATACCGCGGCGCCTTCACCCTCTACTGCGACGACATCAAGACCACCAGTCCGACCCTGCGCGAAGCCGTCTGCCTGGCTGCGGCAAAGTGGAAAGAGGCAAACGACTAGACCAGATAAACGAGCCTGATAAGCGAGCCTGACTTGGAGGTCCCCAGGGGACACTGTGACCAGCGCGCGCCCAGATCCCTGATCCGCCTGAGGAACAAAGACCGATCCGCTAGACGCTCATGAAGCCGATGCTGAAATGGTTCACGCAAGGCGTCTTCGGGCTGAAAATAGCCATTACCGGGATAATGCTGCCTTCCACGCGGCACATCTGCATGGCTGCACCCGAGATGGAAACATGTGCCCCCTGCATGGTCGGGCTGGAAATCCACCAGTTATTGTTTACACCGAAATGGCCTTGAGCCACGATGAAGTTTTCACAGATGATTACCTGGTCGGATACATTGGTAATCTTCATGGTCCCCTGTACCGCAAAATTCAATTCGTTCGGATAGGTTCCGGCGCTATCGCACACCACCGTCTGACCATTCCCCGCCGCGGTCTTGAACCAGCCTGCAACCGATGCCGATTTTTTTCTCCCGGCATTCACCATGATGTAGGCCTGGTCGTGGCCATCCTCCTTTTTTATGCCGGCGGAAACCCCGTGATAGGGCTGTCCGGATGTTATCGAGTGACTCGTTTCGGTAAAGCTGAATGCCTTCATTCCCGCTATGTCAAAGAATACATAGTTGTCATGTGCAGTCGTCATTTTGTTCTCCCTGTTTGATTAGTCGAGCTTGCCAGTTCAGCCGGGATGATTTCATCATATTCAAATTACATTCATTTCGTGGCTGAACGACAGAACTTACCAAGCGGGCGCAGATATCGAAATGGAGAACAGAGGCAAAAAAACCGCTCAATTCACTGACACAGGTATATCTTGGAGCTTGTTGCCGAGCGCATTATTCTGTCATAACGTCTCAGCTTCCTTGTCCATATCCATCGTATTGGTTTCCTTCCCTGATTTATCATGCTGAAATTCGTAGCTTGTACGAGCGGACGCATTATTAAGCACCGCAAGATCCTCCAATGAAGCCCACGCCAGAATAGGGACTGCGATAGGGACTGCGCAACCCTGCAGTTCAATCCCGCGATAGCACAACGGGCGCGTAATGCTCACAGGCCAAGCCTTGGCCACGCGGAGTCAAGAACGAGATTGGAGAAACCGTCAGCGCGGTGGGAGACATATCACCGACACCCAATTGTAGGAAAGATAGCGGGTCAGTCCTGCGGGTCCCAGTCGGGGCGCAGCTCGGAGGGCTTGAGGAGACGCACCTTGCCCCTATTGACCATGAGAATGCTCGCCTCGGCCAAGCTGCGTACCGCCAGTATTCCTGGATTTTACTCTCGCCGGAAGGAAGCGTCGTTTTTACGTAACTCAACAGACGCGCTGGCATTCCGCACGAAACCATCCGATGGCGCCGGCATCCCGAACCTTTTCCTGCGGGCCGCACGTTCGACGACGGTGATGAACACATAGTCCGGCTTGTAGATTTCCACCAGGTGGGCGAACAGTTCCGGGCTGGCCTCGTCGTAATGGAGCTGCAGCGTTTCGCTGAAAGTGGCCGCCATGAAGGGCGCCATCGCGGTGCCGAATGAATCGCGCAGCCACAGCACCTTCTTCTCGTTCAGGGCATGCCTGGATTTCACCAGCAATGGCCTCCGCGCAGTGTGGATCTGCGGGTTGCCGCCGGCCTGCCTGAGGCGGCCCGTTTCGAAATCATACTGTTCGATTTCGATGGGGTGGTCGTGATTGCCCATGATATCCATGACCACCTCACTGTCGTGGAGGGTTTCCTTCAGGCTCAGGAATTTCGCCAGATCCCCGCCGCTACGATCATTCACGCTCGATATGCGCACCTGATTTTCGGTCAGCTGGTGCAGCCCAACCTCGGTGCGGGCGATATCCGCTTCGAATGCGCGAAAAGCGATCCACGCCCCGAGGCTGTTCCAGTGCGTGTCCGTCTTGTAATAGAGCGATTGCGCAAACCGGGATTTGGCCGCTTTCAATGCCGCACGGGTGTCGATATACAACCCCGGGCTGACGCTCGCCAGCAGCGCATCCGTTTGCGACAGGGCCGCGGGTTGCGCCCAGTCGGGCAGGTATTCCGGATAGATGGTGTTCTTGTCGGGTCCCAGCATGACCCGGAACGTATTGACCCCCTTGAGCCTGAGCCACTGGCTCCAGGAATCCGTTGCGCGGCCGATTACACCGGCAATCTGCGCATCCAGGACGGTGGGGCCGCGGCGCCCGCTGCTGAGCGTATCCTGGTACTGTCCTCCAAGGTAGAGCCAGTCATCCTTGCCGATGAAGACCTGATCCGGATTCATCGATATCCCGTGCGGGTAGGAGAAGCGGCTCAGGAAAGGCAGCGCGAAGTCGAGGTTGTAGAGCACGGACGCGCTCCACCATGGTTGCCCGTTTTTCCCCTGCCTGTCGAACGTGAACAGGTTGATCGCGGGCACGAGCGCAAGCGCAAGCAGGGCTACCCCCACGAATGTCAGAACGCTTCTTTTCATGCCGTATCGCCCCTCATATCGCCCGGGCTCAGAAATTGAAGTAAAGGAAGATGGAACTCGTCGTAACCATGGTGCTGTACATGGCAACGCAGAACAGCAGCAGCGCGCCCGAGAGCTTGATGGCGCCCTGCCCTTCCGTCATCAGTTCGAACGAGTTCTTCCGGCTGATGATCCACAAAGTGAGCATGATGGCGCCGAAACAAAGCACGTTGGCGGCCAGTCCGGCAGGCAGCCATCTCAAGAGATGATCGGATAACCATCCGCCCCATACCAGGCTGCGGGTGGGAACATCCATCACCGAGAAAGCGGAAATCGAGCCGATATCCGCCATGCCCCGCAGCACCCGGAGGGCGCTATCCATAGAGTCGGCGCGGAAGAACACCCAGGTGACATTGATGAAGCCGAAGGTCAGCAGCCAGGCCAGCGCCTTGGGCAATCTCAGGCCGAGCCCGCTCCATGCGCGGTGCACGACGAGTGCCAGGCCGTGGAACGCACCCCACAGCACGAACATCCAGCTCGCCCCATGCCAGAGTCCGCCCAGGATGAAAGTGGCCATGAGATTCAGGTAAACCCGCGGCGTGGAGCAGCGGTTGCCCCCCAGCGGGATATAGAGGTAATCGCGCAGGTAGCGGCTGAGCGTGATGTGCCACCGGCGCCAGAAATCCTGGATATCCAGCGCCTGGTAGGGCGAATTGAAGTTGATGGGCAGCCAGATGTTGAACAGCAGCGCCGCGCCGATCGCCATGTCGCAATAGCCGCTGAAATCGAAATAAAGCTGGAAGGTGTAGGAGAGGCTGGCCGCCCAGGCGCTGAAGAAATCCAGTGTCGCTTCGCCATCGAATCCGGCATTCGCCCAGATCGCGAACGTGTCCGCAATGACAACCTTCTTGAACAGGCCGAGGCTGAAGATGAACAGCCCCAGCGCGACGTGCCGGTAGCGCACCGCCAGTATCCAGCGCGATTTGAACTGGGACATCATCTCGCGGTGGTGCAGGATCGGGCCCGCGATCAGGTGCGGAAAAAAAGTGACGAACAGCACATAATTGAGGAAGTCGTATTCCTTGGCTTCGCCGCGGTAGCTGTCCACGAGATAGGCAATCTGCGTAAAGGTGAAGAAGCTGATGCCCAGCGGCAGCAGAATCTCGGGCAAAGCGATACCCAGATGAAACGCGGCATTGATATTATCAGTCAGAAAATTGGCGTACTTGAAATACCCGAGCAGGGCAAGGTTGGCGGCGATGCCCACGGCAAGGACGACGCGAGATGGAAGCCACGCGGTCTCCCGCTCCAGTGCGGAAGAAAGGCGCGTGCCGACCGCGAAGTTGAACAGGATGGAGCCCACGAGGATCGGCAGGTAGGCGATATTCCAGTACGCGTAGAAAAAAAGGCTGACCAGCACCAGCCAGGCCTTGCCCGCGAGAACAAGCCTGAGCCGGTTCAGGCCGAAATATCCCATGAAGGCAATGGGCAGAAACAGCAGGATGAATTTAGGTGAACTGAAAATCATCGGTGCATGCCCTCTGCCAGGCTCAGTTGGTTGCTCTGGAAAATGCGCCAAAAGGTTGGACGCTTCCGGGGCGCAGCGGAGTGCTCAGCCCCAGCCCAACTGCCAAAACAGTCAGCACTGCAGATGTCGATGACGCTCGGGCATACTGCCCGAGGGATCAGGAAAGATACTCGCTTTCACCGGGCACACCGGAAAAAACGGATAGATGGATAAAAAATGGGACGGGTACCGGTTTAATCGGGTTATAAAGCACGTCATTAAGAAAGGCTCAAGCTGGATTGTACCCCCATGCTGGCTCCAAAGGGAATTTACCGAACGGAGGTGAATTTACCGAACG
>CAZYYR010000074.1:0-10571 GCA_964651465.1 uncultured Nitrosospira sp. | reverse complement strand
CTGCTGTAGACACCCAGACCGTATCCCAGCAAGCCCATGCCCAGCGCCAATCCTATTCCGCCGTGCCCGCCGCCTCGGTGGTGGTGATGATGGCCATGACCATGATGATGATGGCCATGGCCCCGCCCGGCCCATACCGGACTTGCGGAAAGCGACCCCAGCAGCATAAGTGCGACACATACCGATATCATCTTTTTCATTCTCGTCTCCACTCTATGATGTTTCACCACGGTAACGGACCAGCCGGGTTTCTGTACGGCTATGTCGATATAACGCATCGGTGCCGTTTCTGGTTGTCTTGTTCTTAAAAAAATTCACAAGAATTTCACAGTTATTGCATCATCAGGTCTGAAGCAGGCAGTCGGCATCGGTGGGAAGTAACCTGGTCCCGATTAGTTATCCGGCAAAGGTGGATTTGAAATCCCGCTGCACGGGTACCCGGCGAGCATCGCCTGGCTGTAAACGGCAACGGCACGCTCCCGTTATACGTGAGCCTGTCACATCAAAGAACTGCGGCATCGTGCGCTGCAGCAGGGTTGTACCAACGTCCAGTTGCCGTTGCGGTCGAAAGGTATAGGATACCCGGTTGTAAGGTGCCCATGGTTGTAAGAGGTTTTCTCCAAGGAGACCGGATGCAGAGGAAGGCATGCCGACCCGAAAGCGCCTTCCTGAAAAAATTAAAAATAATTCCTCGGAAGGAGATACGATGCCAAACGAATCAGTGAACTACTGGAAATTTGCCACCATAGGGATAGTGCTGGTGGGCGCAACGGTCGCCGCAACGCTGCTCGTCACAGGGCGCGGGTCCAGTACCGAATCAGCTTCGGAGGTGGCTGCGCCGGCAGTTGTGACCGATCAGAAGCAGGCTGCGTTGCCAGTTCCGATGGATGAGGCGTCCGCGCCTGTCGAAGAGAAGAAGAAATCCGTACCGAAAACCACCAAAAGCGCTGCGAACGCAGTATCGTCACCTCCACCTCCACCTGCCTACACTCCGCAGGCGGCTTATCCGCCCCAACCGGCCTATCCTCCCCAGTCCGTGATGGATGCATGCAACAAGTATGCGGGTGAGCAGGTAAGAGGCAAAGCGGAAGAGGTGCTAACGAGCGCGGCACTCGGCGCCGCCATTGGCGCAGCGGTCGGTGCCGCCGGCGGGGCAATTGCGGGTGGAGGAAAAGGAGCCGGTAAGGGTGCCGCCATCGGTGGCGTGACCGGCGCAGCAGGCGGAACGCTCTACGGGCTCAACGAAACCAAGTCGCACGATGCGCAATACCAGGCGGCCTACGCATCCTGCATGCGCTCGAAAGGTTATTGATCCGGCTCATCCCGACGGGCTCGCAACTGACGGCTGCGCTCCCCGGAGGCGTAGCCGGGCTGCGAATGTTGCGAGGCGGTTCTGCCCGGCGATAAAGCCAGAACCGGCAGGTCCCCGGCTGCAAACGTACTCCCGGCGGCCGGGCATCATTTTTATTCCATGACGGGCGGCAACTGCGCGGTCAGCGCGTTCCTTTCCTTTGTTGCTCCGCCCAGCAGCGCATAACCAAGCAGGTTTCCCTGCATATCCTTGAACAGGGCCTTGACTGCATTTTCATCTTCCTCGATCACCCATTCGCCTTGGGCACCCGAATCAGGTGGTGACACCACCGTCGGACAGGCTGGCGTCTTGACCAGCACGGGCATGGCCGGATAGCGCACCGGAACAGGTGCTTTAGCCAGGGTCGCCGCCAGGCTGCGTGCTGAGTGCATGATGGGCATGACGTAGGGCAGTATCCGGCCTTGCACCTCGGCACAGTCACCCAGAGCATAAATGCCGGCGTGGCCGGTTTCCAGCGACTGGTTGACCGAGATTCCACGATTGACGGCGATACCCGCTGCTTCAGCCAAGGCTGTGCGGGCCTTCAACCCCACAGCCGAGAGCACGATATCCGCCTGTATCGTCTCCCCAGTGGCAAGGGTCAGGCGCAGGCTTTCATGAATTCTCTCCACGCTTTGGACGGCTGTGCCCAGGTGAAACGCGACACCCGCCGCTTCCAGGCGGCGCTGCATGAAAGCACCCCCCGATTGCGGCAGGAGCCGCCCTAGAGGCTGCATGCCGATATCGACAACCTGTACACGATAACCGGCCATGCTGAGATCATTGGCGAACTCGCACCCGATCAGGCCTGCGCCGAGTATCGTCACGTTCTTTTTTTCTTCCAGCTCGTCGCGCAGGCGCTGATAATCGTCGAGATCATTCACCGAGAGAATATCAGCCGCTCCTTCTCCTTCCAGCGGTAGCCGGATCGGATCGGCCCCCACAGCAAGAATGAGCTGGCTGAAAGAAAGCGTTTCCCCATTCGGGAAGGTCAATGTTCTGGCGGAGGGATTGATGGTTTCCACGCGGGTATGTGCACGAATGGTGATTTTCAGCTGTTCGGCCATTTTCTCGGCACTGGCCGTCACGATGGATACAGGTGTCTTTCCCGTCGCCAGAGCGTTGGACAGCATGGGCTTGGAGTAGAATCCACCATGGTCGGACGATACGATCACAATGGGCGTATCGGCATCCAGTTTTCGAAATTCCCGGGCCACAGTGTACCCGCCCAGTCCGCTGCCTATGATCACAATGGGATGCCCGGTCATGCCCCCACTCCCCTTTGTTCGAAACAGCCCTTCCCGCAATAGGATGCGTGCAACTTTTCCATCCTCCCGACCTCCTTGAATCTGCTCTGCTGCAACCCCGTCATCCTGGCTCCTGTAAGTTGTCGAAACGATCCCGATTGGATTTTGATGGTTCCCGAAAGTTTAAAAGCATGTTTTTCAGGGGCGTTTTGAACTACCATAACGCCTGCCCCACGCGAATGCCTGGCCGAATTCGTAACCCAGGGGTAACGTAAAAGTGTACACCAGGGGAACCGGATGCCGCCAATGTCTGCGGCAGGGGTAACAGGACAATGCAAGAACTATTGGGAATCTATCAAGAATCACTGATGAGCCTGGACTGACCATGAGCGCAAATCCGATGAACATCGGTTTCATTGGTCTTGGCATCATGGGCAAGCCCATGGCCGAAAACCTGATGCGGGCCGGGCATAACCTGTTTCTGCATTCCCGCAGCGGCGTGCCCCAGGATTTGCTCGAGCGTGGAGGCCATGCTTGCTTCTCCCCCGGCGAGGTTGCCCGAAACGCGGAAGTCATCATCACCATGCTTCCTGATACTCCCGATGTAGAACGGGTGCTGTTCGGGGAGAATGGCGTCGTGCAAGGACTCTGGGGATGCAGGGAATCCAGGGGACTCGCGGGATTAAAAGAATCGAAGGGACCGAGCGAATCGGAGGACAGTTCTCATTCAGGTAAAGTGGTGGTGGACATGAGCTCGATTTCGCCCATCGAGACCAGGAGATTTGCCGCCGACATCAATCAGATCGGGTGCGATTATGTGGATGCACCGGTATCGGGCGGTGACATCGGCGCAAAAAATGCGACGCTTACTGTCATGGTGGGTGCCAGCGACCGGGTTTTCGAGAGAATAAAACCAATCCTCGAAACAATGGGAAAGACGGTTACCCTCGTTGGAGCCAATGGCGCGGGGCAGGTCTGCAAGATTGCCAATCAGATTATCGCCGCCCTTACGATCGAGGCGGTGGGCGAAGGATTGCTTTTCGCATCCAAGGCGGGTGTCGATCCCGCCAGGGTCCGGCAGGCGCTAATGGGCGGTTTTGCCTCATCGCGTATTCTGGAGGTGCACGGGAAGCGCATGATCGAACGGGCGTTCGAGCCGGGATTCCGCCTCGAACTGCACCAGAAGGATCTGGGCCTGGCGCTGGCCGGTGCGCGCGCACTGGGTCTCAGTTTGCCCAACACCGCCGCTGTCCAGGAAATGTTCAACGCGTGCGTTGCTCACGGGGGCGCGAAGCTCGATAGCTCGGCGCTGGTGCAGGCCCTGGAAAAGCTGGCAAACCATGAGGTCGGGCACCCGGTGGCGCAGGCCGACAGTTGAGTTCGACGGGATAATGGGTGAGCAGCGAATGAGCGCTCCCGAACTTGTTGCCAGGCTGCGAACGGTTCTGTCTGCCGAAGCGGTACTGCATGAGGCCGAGGATCTGAAGCCATATGAATGCGATGGTCTGTCGGCCTATCGGCAGATGCCCATGGTTGTGGTTCTGCCGCAAACCGAACAGGAAGTGGCAGGAATTTTGCGGATCTGCCATGCGATGGGAGTTCCCGTGGTGGCACGGGGCGCCGGCACCGGTCTGTCTGGCGGCGCACTGCCCCATGCAGAAGGTGTCCTGCTGTCGCTCGCCCGCCTGAAGCGCATACTTGAACTCGACCCTGTGGCGCGGACTGCGAGGGTACAGCCGGGCGTGCGCAATCTTGCCATCAGCGAGGCGGCTGCGCCCTACGGGCTTTATTATGCCCCCGATCCCTCCTCCCAGATTGCCTGCTCCATCGGCGGGAACGTGGCTGAGAACTCGGGAGGCGTGCATTGCCTCAAATACGGGCTCACCGTACACAACATCCTCAAACTGCGCGTATTGACCATCGAGGGGGAGCTTCTTGAAGTGGGAAGCGAGGGCCTGGATGCGCCCGGCTACGACCTGCTCGCGCTGATGACGGGCAGCGAAGGCATGCTTGGCGTCGTGACCGAGGTGATCGTCAAGCTCCTGCCCAGGCCGGAGAGCGCCCGCGTGGTCCTTGCCGCCTTTGACGACATCCGCAAGGCTGGCGACGCCGTGGCCAATGTGATCGCGGAAGGCATCATTCCGGCAGGCATGGAAATGATGGACAGAATCACCACCCACGCTGTCGAGGCATTTGTCCACGCCGGCTACAACCTCGAAGCCGCAGCGATCCTGCTATGCGAATCGGATGGAACAGCGGAAGAAGTGGCGGAAGAGATCCGCCGCATCGACGAGATCATGATCCGGAGCGGCGCAATCGAGGTCCGGGCGTCGCGCGACGAGCCCGAGCGGCTTCGTTTCTGGGCAGGGCGGAAGGCAGCCTTCCCTGCGGCAGGCCGCGTATCTCCCGACTATTACTGCATGGACGGGACGATTCCCCGCAAGAACCTCGCACAGGTGCTGTCCGGAATCGAGCGCCTTTCGGCGGAATACGGTCTCCGCTGCATGAATGTCTTTCATGCGGGCGACGGCAATTTGCACCCGCTGATTCTCTACGATGCTAACCGGCCGGGGGAGCTCGAGCTGACAGAGGCGTTCGGCGCCCGCATACTCCAGATGTGCATCGATTCAGGAGGCACGATCACCGGCGAGCATGGCGTCGGTGTCGAAAAAATCGACCAGATGTGTTCCCAGTTCAAAACGGCGGAGCTGGAAATGTTCCATGCGGTAAAAGCGGCGTTTGATCCGGATGGGCTGCTGAATCCCGGAAAGGCTGTGCCGGTGCTCCGCCGATGTGCCGAGCACGGCGCCATGCACGTGCATCGGGGTGCGGAAAAATTCCCCGAACTGCCGAGGTTCTGAGGCTGCCCATATTGTCATCGTTCAGGGCGAAATACCTGCGAGCGCCTATTCATGCAACATATCATCGATCAATTTGCCGATATCATCCGCACGGCTGGCGGAGAGGGTGCTGCATCGCGCACCTTGCGCATCCGCAGCGGCGGCACCAAGGATTTCTACGGCAGCCGAAGCATGAGCCTGGCTGTGCGGGATGAGGCCGTGCCGGATGGCTCAATGCTCGATGCAACAGCCTATGCAGGCATCGTGGATTATGAACCCACCGAACTGGTGATTACGGCTCGCTCAGGCACGCGGCTGACCGATCTTGAAACGGAATTGAGCAGCCAGGGTCAAATGCTGGCGTTCGAACCCCCTCATTTCGGTATCGGCGCCACACTGGGTGGTTGCGTGGCAGCGGGTTTGTCGGGCCCTCGCCGCGCCTCCGCGGGAGCGGTGCGCGACTTCGTTCTGGGCATCCGCATGCTTGACGGAAAGGGAGATGAGCTGGGTTTTGGTGGACAGGTAATGAAAAACGTCGCGGGTTACGATATCTCGCGTCTGATGACGGGTTCGATGGGAACGCTCGGCTTGCTCCTCGAGGTATCGCTGAAAGTGCTGCCATTGCCGGCCATGGAGCTCACTTTACGCTTGCCCATGAGCGAAGCGGAAGCGATCGCAAGGATGAATTCCTGGGCGGGCAAACCGCTCCCCATATCTGCGACCTGTTCCTGCGCGGACAGCCTCACCGTCAGGCTTTCCGGCGCGGCACCCGCGGTGCGTGCGGCGCGCGCCCTGCTGGGGGGGGAAGAAGTCCCCGAAGGAGCGGTTTTCTGGGAATCGGTGCGCGAACAGACGCATGCTTTTTTTGAACCGGCGAGGCAGCTCTGGCGTTTATCTATAAAATCGACGACCCCGCCCCTGGCGCTGCCGGGCAGGCAACTGATCGAATGGGGCGGTGCGCTACGGTGGCTGGCGATCGATGCGGGGGGGGGATCGGCCGGGTCGGAAGCCATTGATGCGGATAGCGCAACCGCTGCTGCGATTCGCAGGGTGGCGGAAGAGGCCGGTGGTCATGCCACCCTGTTCCGGAGCGACACCCTCTGCCCGGCGGTATTTCATCCGCTGCCGTCGGCCATGATGACGATCAACCGGCGGCTGAAGGAGAAATTCGATCCCATGCACTTGTTCAATCCGGGCAGGATGTATCCCGGTATATAGCCATGCAGACGCATCTTGCCGATTTTATCAAGGACTCTCCGGAGGGAAAAGAAGCGGAGGAAATACTGCGCAGCTGCGTTCACTGCGGCTTCTGCCTTGCCACCTGTCCGACCTATCAGTTGCTGGGCGACGAACTGGATAGTCCACGCGGCCGCATCTATCTGATGAAACAGGTGCTGGAGGGAGAGCCGGTAACGGAAAAGACTCAGCTGCATCTCGACCGATGCCTCACCTGCAGGGCCTGCGAGACAGTCTGCCCATCCGGCGTGCGCTATGGACGGCTGGTGGATATCGGCCGCGGCATCGTCGAGAAGAAGGTGGGGCGCGGATTGGTGGCCGGCGCCGTGCGTTACGCATTGCGCCGGACTTTGCCCGGCGCGGGCACGTTTGGCCCGCTGCTGAGGCTGGGCCGGTCGATACGCCCGCTGTTGCCGGGAACTCTGAAAGAAGCCATACCTGCGCCGGAACGGCGCCTGCAACCTGTGGCGTCTCCGTCTTCCGCTTCCTCAGCCATCATTGCGCGCCATCCGCGCAAAATGCTCATCCTTGAAGGCTGCGTGCAGCCCGCGTTGGCGCCCAATATCAATGCCGCCACCGCCCGCGTGCTGGACAGGCTTGGGATATCGCTGATAAAGGTACCCGAAGCGGGATGCTGCGGGGCGGTTTCCTATCATCTCAATGCACAGGAAGAGGGCCTGGACTACATGCGTCGGAACGTGGATGCCTGGTGGCCTTTGGTCGAGCCTGGCGGAATGGCGAAAGGGGCGAAAGGGGAAGAGAGAGCGAAAGAAGCAGTCGGTGTGGAAGGCATCGTCATGACGGCAAGCGGTTGCGGGGTGACCGTAAAGGAATATGGTCACCTTTTGAGGCACGATCCCGCTTATGCGGCAAGGGCAGCACGTATTTCCGAACTGACGCGGGATATCAGCGAAATTCTGGAAGCGGAAGCCGAAACACTTCTTGCGCTTCTCCAGGATTCCAGTGCAGGAAATGGCACCGAAACTGGCACAACGGCTGACAGGAAGCTCGCCTTTCATTCCCCCTGCACCTTGCAGCACGGGCAGCGTATCCGAGGAGTTGCGGAGAGGTTTCTGGCAGCAGCGGGCTGGGAATTGACGTGGGTGCCAGATGCACATCTCTGCTGCGGATCAGCGGGCACCTATTCCATCCTGCAGCCGGAGCTGTCGCGGCAGCTGCTCGAAAACAAGGTCGCTGCGCTGGAATCCGGTGCGCCCGACCGCATTGCCACCGCCAACATCGGCTGCCTCATGCACGTGCGCAGCGGTACCAGCTTGCCGGTCGCCCACTGGATCGAGGTGATGGATGAAAAACTGCGTAGGACTACCTGATCCCGACACGGGCGCCTCACTGTATTAT
This sequence comes from uncultured Nitrosospira sp., assembly GCA_964651465.1. Taxonomy (GTDB): domain Bacteria; phylum Pseudomonadota; class Gammaproteobacteria; order Burkholderiales; family Nitrosomonadaceae; genus Nitrosospira. The sequence goes on along the minus strand of CAZYYR010000074.1, from coordinate 2,538 downwards.
GGGTGTTCCCTTCGCACTCTCCTGCTTTTTCCCTGTTGGATAACCTTATATAATCAAGATATTTATTTCAGATAGTTGATGCTGCCCATGAGCTTTGCCAACAAGTCGATGGCAAAAAAAGCGAGTTCCGAGCCCCTTCCGCCCCGGATGACGAGGCTGTTGCGTGAATCCGCCGGCCTTGCTCTGCTGGGTGTAGTGCTTTATCTGATGCTGATATTCTACGGGTATGAGCGTGGCGATGGCGGCTGGTCGCACAGCGGTGGGATCCAGATCCACAATCCCGGGGGAGTGGCAGGGGCATGGCTTGCAGATCTTCTCCTGTACCTGCTGGGCATTTCCGCCTGGTGGTGGGTAGTATTTTTTATCTTTCTGCTGTCCTGGATCTATCATCGGATCGATGGGGGCATGTTCGACCGTCGACCCTTGTTTCTTTCTGTCGCTGGTTTTTTCGTATTGCTGGCCGCCAGTAGCGGACTCGAGGCGCTGCGGTTCTACTCGCTCAAAATGGAATTGCCGCAGACCCCAGGGGGCGTGCTGGGCTTCATAATCAGCAGGACTCTGTCCGAAACGCTCGGTTTCACTGGCGCCACACTGGCGTTACTGATCACGCTCGCCATCGGTTTCAGCCTGTTCTCGGGCCTGTCCTGGTTGCGTTTTGTCGAACAACTGGGTACGGCCATAGAGGAAGGCTTTCTGTTTTTCAAGCGTCGCTGGGAGGATTGGCAGGACCGGCGTGTGGGGGTGGTTTCTGCGATCAAGCGCGATGAAGTGGTCGAAGTCGGCAAGAGACGATTCCAGGAGCAGCCACCGCTCCATATCGAACAGCCGGCTGCGGCCATTGCGAAATCTCCGCGTGTAATCAAGGAAAAGCAGGCGCCGCTGTTTGCCGATCTGCCCGATTCGCCCCTGCCGCCGCTGCGGCTGCTGGATGAGCCGGCGAGAAAGGAGATGGAAACTCTGTCGACCGATACGCTGGAATTCACTTCCCGGCTGATCGAGCGGAAACTAATGGACTTCGGTGTGGAGGTCAAGGTAGTTGCCGCATATCCTGGCCCGGTCATCACCCGCTATGAAATCGAGCCCGCCGTGGGAGTGAAGGGCAACCAGATCCTCAATCTGGTGAAGGATCTGGCACGCTCGCTATCGGTGGTCAGCATCCGCGTGGTGGAAACCATTCCCGGTAAGACCAGCATGGGTCTCGAAATTCCGAACCCGAGGCGGCAGGTCGTGCGATTGTCGGAAATTCTCAGTTCCCAGGCCTATGCCGACATGGGTTCGCCGCTGACCATCGCGCTGGGCAAGGATATCGGCGGCCATCCGGTGGTCGCTGACCTGGGGAGGATGCCGCATGTGCTGGTAGCGGGAACCACCGGATCCGGCAAGTCTGTCGCGATCAACGCCATGATCCTGAGCCTTATCTACAAGTCGACGCCCGAGCAGGTACGCCTGATCCTGGTGGATCCGAAAATGCTCGAACTGTCCGTCTACGAGGGCATTCCCCATCTGCTTGCGCCTGTCGTGACCGATATGCGGCAGGCGGCAAGTGCGCTTCGATGGTGTGTTGCCGAGATGGAGCGGCGATACAAGCTGATGTCTTCCCTGGGTGTGCGCAATCTGGGTGGCTACAACCAAAAGGTCCGCGAGGCCGTCAGGAACGAACAGCCGATCGTCAATCCCTTCAGTCTGACGCCTGACGCACCTGAGCTGCTGGAGGAAATGCCGCTCATCGTGGTCGTGATAGATGAGCTGGCAGACCTGATGATGGTGGTCGGCAAGAAAGTGGAGGAATTGATCGCGCGCCTGGCGCAAAAGGCCCGTGCCGCCGGTGTTCATCTGTTGCTGGCCACGCAGCGGCCTTCGGTGGATGTCATAACCGGCCTGATCAAGGCCAATATCCCCACACGTGTAGCGTTTCAGGTGTCGAGCAAGGTGGATTCACGCACCATTCTCGACCAGATGGGGGCGGAGACGCTGCTGGGCCAGGGTGACATGCTTTATCTGCCCCCCGGCAGCGGCTATCCGCAGCGGGTGCATGGCGCGTTCGTGGCCGATCAGGAAGTGCATCGGGTGGTGGAATACCTCAAGGACCATGGCGAGCCCTGCTATGTCGACGGGGTGCTCGATGCCTTTGGAGACGAGGGCGGCGATGGCGGCGAAAATGGCGCGCTGGCCTCGCAGGAAGGCAGCGAAGCCGATCCGCTTTACGACGAAGCGGTAGCGGTCGTGCTCAAGTCGCGCCGCGCATCGATTTCCCTGGTGCAGCGGCATTTGCGCATCGGGTATAACCGGGCCGCGCGCCTGATCGAAGAAATGGAACGCGCAGGGCTCGTTTCAGCCATGCAAACCAACGGTAACAGGGAGATACTGGTTCCGGCGCGAAACGAGTGAGAGACGAGAAACTTCGGGTTAACCGCTTCCATCCCGTGAATCGGGATGGAAGCGGTCGGAGAAGATCAATTCAGCTGATCATCCGTCGGCTCGTCAGGGGACGATCCGGTTGTTGAGGATGACTTTGCTCTGGCCATTCCAGACGACGTC
>CAZYYR010000073.1:0-10584 GCA_964651465.1 uncultured Nitrosospira sp. | reverse complement strand
CGCCACTCAGGCGGATAATCAGGGTTGCCGGGCATCAGGCTTCGTTCGGGAATGCCCGAGCTTGTCCCGGTCTACCGCCGCATATGCGGAATGATTGTGAATGGATTCAAAGTTTTCCGACTCCACGCAATAGGCTTCTATGCGTGTATCCCGATCCAGCACCACGGCGACATCACGTACCACATCCTCGACAAATTTCGGGTTTTTATAAGCCTTCTCGGTAACGTATTTTTCATCGGAACGTTTCAACAGGCCATAGAGTTCGCATGATGCACCGTCTTCCGCCATCCGTATCAGGTCTTCTATCCATACCGATCCATTGGTTCGAACTGATATCGATATATGCGAGCGCTGATTATGGGCACCGTAATCGGAAACCTGCTTCGAGCAAGGGCACAGGCTGGTAACGGGCACGATGACCTTGATAGTAAATTGACGGACTCCATTCCGGATGTTGGCCATGAAGGCGACCTCATAATCCAGCAGGCTTTTTATCAGCGAAATCGGAGCGGTTTTACGGATGAAATAAGGAAAAGTCATCTCGATGACCCCGGATTCCGCCTCAAGCCTGTTCACCATGGCCTGCAGCAGGCTTTCGAACGACTTCACCGAAACCGTATGGTGCTGGTCATTCAGGAGTTCCACAAAGCGGGACATGTGGACGCCTTTGAGGTGGTGAGGCAGATTTACGTACATGTTGAATGTGGCGACAGTATGCTGGATCTTTCCGTTCTTGTCGGCTATCGCCACTGGATGCCGGATAGCGCGAATACCTGCTCTGTCGATGGCAATCTGCCGGGTATCGGATACGTTCTGTACATCGGCTATGGGCACACGCACATCGTTCATGGAGTATCCCGTTCAGGCATGGACACGCCTGTGCCCATGGCATGAAGAAACAGTTGAATGGATATTCTACTTATGAAGTCTTGCTTCGACGGATCTGACGATGGCGGTCTTATCCAGCCCGCAATCAACCAGCATTTGAGAGGGATCGCCCTGATCGATGAAAATATCCGGCAAGCCCAGCTGCAAAACGGGAATCGCGTGACCCGCCTGGGCCAATGATTCCATGACCGCACTCCCTGCTCCGCCCATGATGGTATTTTCCTCCACGGTCACCAGCAACTCATGAGTCGAGGCCAGCGATGCGATCAGATCCTCGTCCAGGGGCTTGACAAAACGCATATTGGCGACCGAGGCATTCAATTCTTCTGCGGCTTCGAGACAGGGCTTGAGCATGCTGCCGAATGCGAGGAAGGCAACCTTGACGCCTTCCCGCCGGATTTCGCCACGACCGACCGGAAGTGCCCGCATCTCTTTTTCCGGAACGATGCCGGTCCCTGCGCCACGCGGGTATCGCACGGCCGCCGGGGTGTCCATCTGAAATGCGGTGTAGAGCATTTGCCGGCACTCATTCTCATCCGAGGGCGTCATCACTGTCATATTCGGAATACAGCGCAGATAAGACAAATCGAAACTGCCCGCATGCGTGGGACCGTCCGCGCCTACCAGGCCGGCACGGTCTATGGCAAACACGACCGGGAGGTTCTGAATCGCAACATCATGTATCAGCTGATCGTACGCGCGCTGCAGGAAAGTCGAATAAATGGCGACAACCGGCTTCATCCCGTCGCAAGCCAGACCTGCGGCGAACGTTACCGCATGCTGCTCGGCGATACCCACATCAAAATAACGGTCCGGGTATTCATCGGAAAACCTCACCAGACCCGAACCTTCACGCATGGCGGGCGTGATCCCGACCAGACGCTGATCCAGTGCCGCCATATCACATAGCCAGTCTCCGAAAATCTGCGTATAGGCAGGCTTGCCCCCGGTTTTGGGGACGATTCCCGCCGTGGGATTGAACTTGGTGACGCCATGGTAAAGAATCGGATCATCCTCTGCCGCCTGGTACCCCGCACCTTTTCTGGTAACGATGTGCAGGAACTGCGGACCATCAAGGTGCCTGATGTTACTGAGCGTGCGAACCAGCACATCGAGATCGTGGCCGTCGATGGGACCGATATAGTTGAAGCCGAATTCTTCGAACAGCGTGCTTGGAGTGACCATCCCTTTCACATGCTCCTCGGCACGCTTTGCCAGTTCCAGCATAGGCGGCATCACGCCCAGCATTTTCTCTCCTGCACGGCGCGCCGTGGCATAAAACCGGCCCGACATGAGTTTGGCAAGGTAATTATTCAAGGCGCCTACGGGACGGGAAATCGACATGTCATTGTCGTTCAGTATCACCAGCAGATTGGTATTCATGGCGCCGGCATTGTTCAGCGCTTCGAATGCCATGCCCGCGCTCATGGCCCCATCACCGATCACTGCCACCACGTATCTGCCCTTGCCCTCGCGCTCTGCAGCGACTGCCATGCCCAGGGCGGCGCTGATCGATGTGCTGGAGTGTGCCGTTCCGAAAGCATCATATTCGCTCTCGTCGCGCCGCGGGAACCCGGCAATGCCGCCGTGCATCCGCAGTTTGCTCATGCCTTCGCGACGGCCGGTAAGGATTTTATGGGCATAAGTCTGGTGACCGACATCCCATATCAGGCGATCATGCGGCGTGTCAAATATGTAATGCAGGGCGATAGTCAGCTCGACCGTGCCAAGATTGGATGAGAGATGCCCCCCTGTCCTGGCAACGGACTCGACCAGGAACTGTCGCAACTCATCCGCAAGCTGCGGCAATAATTTTCGTTCCAGTCCCCGCAACTTTGAGGGGATCGTGATGGTGTCAAGCAGTGGATACATTTAAACCCTGAATTGCAATATTCTTTTCAGCGGATACCAGTTTCAGAACTCTCGCTGTATGATGAAATCCGTTACTTGGCGTAACCGCTCTGCCTTTGCGCCGAATACCTGCAGTGAGCGACAGGCATCCTGCCGCAAATCTTCGGATAGTTCTCGTGCCGCGCTGCCCCCTAGAATGCTTACATAAGTGGGTTTGTTATTTTCGGCATCCTTGCCAGCCGTTTTACCCAGCGTCGCCGTGGTCGCCTCCGCGTCGAGCACGTCATCCACAACCTGAAAGGCGAGACCGATGCATTTGGCAAAATGATCGAGGCTCTCGAGTTCCTTTTCGTCCAGGTTCCTGCCGCAATGGGCGCCAAGCATGACCGCAGCGCGAATGAGCGCCCCGGTCTTATGGATATGCATGAATTCCAGTTCCGGCAAGCTCAATGTCTTCCCGACGCTTGCAAGGTCGACCGCCTGCCCGCCGGCCATACCACGCGAGCCCGCTGCCTGCGCCAGATGCCTGAGCATTTCGAGTTGCGTTTGCGGGGTATCGGCCAAGTGGTGCTCCGCAAGCAACTGAAAGGCCAGGCTCTGCAAGCTGTCGCCCGCCAGCAGTGCAATGGCCTCGCCATACTCAACGTGGCATGTAGGCTTGCCCCGGCGCAACACGTCATTGTCCATGCACGGTAAATCGTCGTGCACCAGGGAATAGGCATGTATGAGCTCAACCGCGGCAGCGGCTATCGTCACCCTTTCTTCATCTGCTCCATTCAATTCACCGGCCGCAAAGGCGAGCAGGGGACGTACACGCTTGCCCCCACCTAAAACGGTGTAACGCATCGCTTCATGCAGACGCTCGGGAGCAATACTTGCGGCGGGAAGCAGGGTCTGCAGGGAATTCTCTATGCGTACCTGGCGGCTTCTCGCCCAATCCTGGAAATCAGCAGTCATCAATACCGGATGGGGAGAAATTTTTTAGTGTATCGGCCTCGAGGAGGCGTATCTGCTGCTGCGCATCCTGCAACCTGGATTGACAGTATTGTAGCAATTCCGTACCGCGTTTGTGAGCTTCGAGTGATCCTTCGAGAGGCATCTGCCCCGCTTCCATTTCCATTACAATGCTTTCCAGCTCCGCCAGTGCCGCTTCAAAGCTTTCCGGCGGAGAATATTTGACGGGTTCGGCGGGCTTTGTCATGATTAATGCGATCACAAAGTAGCCATAGCGAGGAAAAACGACAAAAATAACGCAATATGGAGGCTCAGGTCAATTAAATCCACGAAACTTTCCCTTGAAAGAAGTCTCCTAGTCGGGGCTGGCAGCGTTTCCGGAGCGCGGGCAGAGATAGATATGCGCCTGGCTGCTGCACATTCTCTGTTTTGATGATCCAATCGTTTTTATTCCTTGAGAGGTGAATGCAGCATATATGTCCGAACTTGCCGATGTTTTTCAGCGGGCTTCCACGCAGCTCCCTGTTGACTGGTATCTGGACCAGCATATTCTCGAGCTTGAAAAGCGCTTTCTGTTCGACCCGGGGCCCGGTTATATCGGCCATGAAATCATGCTGCCGAATGTGGGGGACTACTATGTGCCGGAATGGATGGGTAGCGCCAAAGTACTGGTCCGAAACCAGGATGGTATCGAACTGCTGTCCAATATCTGCCGCCACCGGCAATCCCTTTTGCTTCAGGGGCGCGGCAATACCCGAAACATTGTTTGTCCGGTACATCGCTGGACTTACGATCTGGGCGGCAGACTGCTGGGCGCGCCTCATTTCCCCGAGAACCCGTGCCTCAACCTTCGCAGCATGACGCTGCAGAACTGGAATGGACTATTGTTCGAGGGCAAGCGGAATGTAGCACGGGACTTGTCGGGCTTGTGTGTCCTCAAGGATTTTGATTTTTCCGGCCACCTTCTGGAACGGATTCAGGTGGACGAGTACGACTGCAACTGGAAAACCTTCATAGAGGTTTATCTGGAAGACTATCATGTCGAGCCTTATCATCCGGGATTGAGCAATTTCGTCAATACCGGCGAGTTGAAATGGGAGTTCGGCGAGTGGTACAACGTACAAACGGTGGGCGTCAATCATGCGCTGGCACGGCCGGGCACGCCGGTATATGCTAAGTGGCATGAGCAGTTATTGCACCAGACGGGAGGAAACGTACCGCCCCATGGTGCGATCTGGATGCTCTACTATCCCAACATCATGCTAGAATGGTATCCTCACGTGCTGATTGTCAGCACCCTGCTTCCAACCGGGGTGGAGCATTGCACTAACGTGGTCGAGTTTTATTACCCCGAAGACATTGTTCTGTTCGAACGCGAATTCATAGAGGCGGAACAGGCTGCCTATCGGGAAACCGCAGCGGAAGATGATCAGATCTGTAAGCTGATGACCGCCGGGCGCCGCGCTCTGTATGAACAGGGCACGAATGAAACCGGTCCGTATCAGTCGCCCTTGGAAGACGGCATGGTACATTTTCATCAATTCTTACGACAGCAAATCGATCCTCACATCACCATTAATCGATGAGGCGTCCCCGTGGCGCTATGCTTGTTCAATTACTCTATGATTACCATCCAGGAAACCGACAACCTGATCAATGTAGCAGTCTTTGGCGAATTTACACTGGCCGACTTCAAGGAATTCGAGAGTCAGGTACTTTACAAATCCCGTAGGGATGGCAAAGTGAACGTGCTGTTCGATTGGCGGGATATGGTCGATTACACTGTCGATGTTGCCTGGGAGGATATTAAGTTCATCCGTGAGCATGGAAGTGAATTCAACAGGATAGCATTGATTACCGAGAATCAGTGGCTGGCTTGGGGCGCCTGGGTATCCAATCTCTTCGTCGATGCGGATATCCGGGTTTTCAGCGATTATTCAGAGGCCGGCGCATGGGTTGGTGCGTGAGCGTGCGGTGTTTCGTCTTGCTGTGCCAGGGACTTCGGGGCCTCTTTGAAGAAGCATCTCTGAACGGGCGATCATCGTCTTTCCTATACCCGTAAAGCAATCCCGGCCAAGTACAGGAGATACGGGAAGAGCGGGAATATGCACTCGTTCGCCGCTGGTTCATTCAGATCAGATCGCGGAATGTGTACGCGACCGGGAGACGGCTGAAGCCCGACACAACTGGCCTGCTCACTAATATTACGATTTCGGGCAAGTGTTGCAAAAATGCTACACATTTCTTCCCCCTTCTCCAAAATCTCTTTATATCGGCTGTCAACTCGTACAGAATGGCACCTGTCGCTCTTGCAAGCGTTGAAAAATGATTTGCAATGTATTCCATGGGAGTCAAGGGATACAGGCAGCGAGAATCGAGTTCAGGCGTGAATACGATTTCTACTCGATTAATGATGAGATCCGCATAGGCATAGCAGCAGGCAAAAGGTCCCGACAGCTCCGATCGACTCCGCGTTCGTATTTGCGGATTTTGGCAGCGGCCTTCGGTCAGCTTCACGCTCCAGGCGGCACCAGACTTGATCCAGTTTTTGAACAGGCAACCAACATTGCAATCCAGATATCATGCGCTCGACTGGATTCTTTACATTACAAAAAAGATGACTAGTACCATTCATTTGGAGGGGAAGACCTTGAGTTCAACAATAGCGAAGTTGAACGCTCCGCTAACGCAAGCGTTTGACCCTCGGTTATCAAGCGAGTCGCCGATAGCGACAACTCCAACGCCCACCTATAACACCCAGGCTCAGCGGTTGGCCGATTTTGAAACGCTGACTGCCGCCCTGGAGTATGCCGCGGGCGGAACCGCCGGATATAATTTTTACGATGCCAGGGGAAACCTGCGTTCGGTCCTTCCATATCGGGTATTGAGACAGAACGCTTACGCGTCGGCGCGGCGCCTGGCCGGTCTTGGGCTGACAAGGGGCGAGCGTGTCGCCATTATTGCCGATACGACACCTGAATTCGTAGAGCTGTTTTATGCATGCCGTTACGCGGGACTGATCCCTTTCGCGATGCCTGTTCCGGTCAACCTCGGGAGCCACGCGGTATATGTCCGGCAGCTGCGGGGAATGCTGGAGGCCGGCCAGGCAAGCGCTGCCCTGGCCAATATGGACTATATCAGCTTCCTGGGAGAAGCTGCTGAAGGCTCTCGACAATTGCGCTGGGTAGGCACGCCGGAGCAGCTTGCGGATCTGCCCGCCGCGGATGTCGCATTTTCCGCGAACAGCCCCAGTGAAATCGCCTACCTTCAATTCACTTCGGGCAGTACCCGGGTCCCGCGCGGGGTGGTGATTACCGAGCACGCGCTGATGAGCAATCTGCAGGGGATCGTACGTCATGGGTTGAATATCCGTTCCGGCGACCGCTGTGCATCGTGGTTGCCCTTCTACCACGACATGGGCCTGGTCGGCATGGTCATGGCACCCATGGTGGCACAGGTTTCAGTCGATTATCTTGCGACGCGTGATTTTGCGATCCGGCCCCTGCAGTGGCTGCGACTCATCAGCAGAAATCGTGCCACTGTGGCGTTCAGCCAACCGTTTGGTCTTAAGCTCTGCACCCTGCGCGTCCGTGACTCCGACCTGGAGGACCTCGATCTCAGCAGCTGGCGGGCGGCGGGGGTTGGCGCCGAGATGATCCGTCCGGATACGCTGAGAAACTTTGCGGAGAAGTTTGCACCTGCAGGATTCGATGCACGCGCCTTTCTTCCCTGCTATGGCCTGGCCGAATCGACGCTGGCCGTGACTTTTTCCCAGGTCGAGCAAGGTTTTCAGAGCCTGCGGGTTGATGCCGCAACCCTTGTGGACCGAAAGATGGCGGTCCGGCTACAGGTTGAAGGCAGAAAATATAGTGAATTCGTCAACTGCGGACGTGCGCTTCCCGAACATACGGTCAAGGTTGTTGACGACGCTGGTCAGGAACTGCCGGACATGAGGCTGGGAAGTGTTCTGGTGCAGGGGAGCAGCATCATGACGGGTTATTTCAACAACCCGGAGGATACGAATAAAACACTGAAGCCCGGCAATTGGCTGGATACGGGAGATCTCGGCTTCCTTTTTGAAGGAGATCTGTATATCACGGGTCGCCGTACCGATGTAATCATTGTCAACGGACGCAATATTCGCGCTCAGGATATCGAGGAACTTGCGGAGCAGCAGCCTGAAGTAAGAACGCGCGAAGCATCCGCTTTTGGCGTGACTGACGCCAACGATGTCACGACAATTGTTCTGGTGATAGAATGCCGTCTGACCTCGGTAACGGACCGTCAATCTCTCATCACCCGCCTGCAGCGGCTGGTATACATGGCTTTTGGCGTGAATTGCCTGGTCGAACTGGTGTCCCCGCATACTCTACCTCGTACTTCATCAGGCAAGCTGTCTCGCTTTGCCGCACGCCAGGGTTTCATTCAGCGTATGCAGCCGACAGCACAGTTATCCGCCGAATCCGGGGAATAAACAAGATCTGCCTATGTCAGGGCCCTGGGTGGCCGTAACCGGGGCCACCGGCTTTATCGGTCGTATATTGTTGCAATCGCTGATCAAGGGGGGATGGAGGGTCAAGGCATTGACCCGGCGTCCCCAGGCAGGTCATGAAGCGCTGCAGTGGATAGAAGGCGATCTGGACGATCTGGCTGCATTAAGAAATCTGGTCAAGGATGCCGTTGCGGTCGTCCATTGTGCAGGTCAGGTCCGCGGCAGTTCTTTCGAGGAATTCGTCCGCACGAACGTGACGGGAACTGCCAATCTGGTCCATGCCTCGTCAGAGCATCATCCCTCACCTCGCTTTCTCCTCATATCATCCCTGGCCGCGAGGCAACCGGAACTCTCCTGGTATGCAACCAGCAAGCATATGGCGGAGAAGCTGGTGGAGGAGCAATCCCTCATGCCTTATGCGATTTTCCGGCCCACCGCAGTCTATGGTCCAGGCGATAAGGAAATGAGCCCTCTCTTCAGGGTTACCCGGCGGGGTATATTGCCGATGGTCGGGCAACGGACGATGCGCTTCGGATTGCTCCATGTCAATGATCTGGTGGGGGCTATCATCTGCTGGCTTTCCACCAGCACACCCGTACGGGGAATCTACGAAATCGATGATGGCAGGCCCGGCGGCTATGACAGCCAGTCGGTTGCCTCCATTGCCCAGGAGGTCTGGGAGCGGCCGGTGCGCTGCATTTTCTTTCCCGCCCCGCTTCTTTCGCTGATAGCGAACATTAATTTGTGGTCGGCGCGCCTGCTGCGTTATTCTCCCATGCTGACTCCGGGAAAAGTCAGGGAACTGCGACATCCCAACTGGGTGTGCGACATCGCTCCTCTAAGGCGCGCGCTTCCCGACTGGCAGCCTTCCATTCAGTTGCGGGATGCTTTACCGCAAGCAATATAGCTTCTCCGACAAACAAATCTACCCTGAACCGGGCACGCCATGGCGAGTGATTATAACGATGTGCTGCAAAGGCTATGCCATCATCTTAAGCAGTTTACCGATCCTGGCGCGGAAATCACGGCAGAAACGGACCTCATCAATCAGCTTGCGATCGATTCTGTCAAGCTCCTGAACCTGATCATGGAAATAGAGGATGAGTTTGATATTTCCGTGCCCATCAGTGCTCTTGCCGATGTCCAGACTGTTCACGAGCTTGCAAGCCTGGTCGACCGGATAAAGTCTGCAAAATGAGCCTGCTGGACAAACTTGATGCGGTTGCTGCAGCAAGAAAAGCCTTGCTGCCTGAAGGTGTCGAGGTTTTTGGCACGCCCATAGAAGAAGTGTATTCATCGACCGAAGCAAAAATCGGCGATCGGCGCATTCTGTTTCTCGGTACCAACAATTATCTCGGACTGACGTTTGCGCCCGAATGTCTGCGGGCTGCGCATGAAGCCATCGATCGCGAAGGTACGGGAACCACGGGCTCGCGCATGGCCAATGGCAGTTACAGTGGTCACCGGCTTCTCGAACGCGAGTTTGCGGAATTTTATGGTTGTCACGCCTGTATCGTATTCACGACAGGGTATCAGGCTAACCTTGCCACGATATCCGGACTTGCCGGCACAGGAGATGTAATACTTATCGATAGCGACTCCCATGCCAGTATCTATGATGGATGCCGCCTGAGCGGAGCAGAGATCATTCGCTTCAGGCATAATGATGCGGCCGATCTGGAGAAGCGCCTCAAGCGCCTCGGGGAGCGTGCGCGCTCTACCCTCATCATTGTGGAAGCAATTTATAGCATGCTCGGGGATCGAACGCCCCTGGCGGATGTCGTCAGGCTAAAGAATGCCTATCACAGCACGCTGCTGCTCGACGAAGCCCATTCGCTCGGGGTTCTGGGCCAGACGGGCCAGGGCCTGGTAGAGGAAACAGGCCTTATCGATGAGGTCGACTTCATTACAGGCACCTTCAGTAAAAGCCTGGGAGGCATTGGCGGTTATTGCGTAAGCAATCATCCGCAACTGGATCAGCTGCGCTATGTCAGCCGTCCTTATATCTTCACGGCGTCGCCTACCCCGGCCACCATCGCATCGACCCGCGCCGCACTCAAGCTGCTGCACGACGGTGTCGAATTGCGTCAACAACTCTGGAGGAACGTCCATCAGCTTTACTCCCGGCTCGATGAGCTGGGCTATCGGGTTGGCCCTGAGCCCAGCCCTATTATAGCAACGATACTGGATACGCCGCAGCAGGCGCTGGCGCTATGGAAAGGTTTGCTGGATCATGGGATTTACGTCAATCTGATGCTGCCGCCGGCAACACCGGAAGGAAATTCCCTGGTGCGCTGCAGCGTAAGCGCCGCACACACCAAAGAACAGATGGATCAGGTCGGCAATGCCTTTGCCGACCTGCGAGAAGTCATTTCCACGTAAAGATGGGTGGAAACTCG
>CAZYYR010000072.1:8805-10706 GCA_964651465.1 uncultured Nitrosospira sp. | reverse complement strand
CTCATCCTGACCTTGCCGCCCCCCTGGCTGCGATAAATGCCGGCGACTCCCGCATCCGCAAGCTGCTTGCCCCATTCGGCATTCACGTAGATCATCAGTTCCGACACCACCTTGTCAACTGGCGACCCCCTGCGACGCTGGCTGATGGCGATGCGGTCATCCACCACGTTGAAGCTGTACTCGATGCGCTCGTTATTGGTATCGTTGTTCTTGCCGCGGATCACTTCCATCTTGCAGGCGAATTTCCACAACGTCATGAGCGCACTGCCAAAGGGATGTTCGACCTTGCCTCCCGCCAGGGCAGGCTCGTTGAAACACGCCTCCAGTTCCTCATGCCTGAGGTTGGCGGAAACGCTCACCTGCTCGATCCGGCTGAACGCTCCCGTCACTGTGAAATCGTCCGCCACATCGAGGTACATCGAGAGCGCGGGGCGCAACTGCTGTTCACCCAGTGTGTAGTGCCGGATGACCGATTCAGGCAACATCGTGATCTTGCCACCGGGAATATATACGGTGGAAAGACGCTGTGCCGCCAGCGTATCGAGTGGCGAACCCGCTGCAATGCCGAGAGTAGGTACGGCAATATGAATCCCGATACGAAAACTGCCCAGGATCAGCGGCGTAACGGAAAAGGCGTCATCTATTTCCGTCGTGGCGGCATCATCGATGCTGAAGGCTTCCACTTCCGCCATGGGCAAATCGGGCAAGTCGTCCAGCTCGGCCGGATCGGAGGCACCGAATCCCGCGCCTCCCGGAAAATGCTCCAGCAGGAAGCGGTTGAGATGATAATCATGAGTGGAGGGTATTGCGCCGCATTTCTGTAACAACTGGGATACGCTCAGCTTATTCGCGATGCAGGCTGCCTCGAGTGCCTTCCACTCGACCGTGTTCTTGTCAGGCCGGTAAAGCAGATCGAAAAGCAATGGCCTGAATTCTTCCGGAAGCGTAAACGCATTCAGCGTTTGCACATAACGTGCCTGCAGTTCCGCCTGCCGGCGCTTCTTTTCCTGGCTGGCAAGTGCTGCCTCCAGCGCTTTCGATGGAGCAGCCTTGTAGCGCCCGCGACCTTTTTTGTAAAAATACATCGGCGCGCTATGCAGCCGGATCAGGACTGCCGCGGCCTCTTCCGGCGTAGCTGCGTGGCCGAAATAATCCGCAGCCAGCGAGTCGCTGGCGAATTCGGCCTCGCTCTCGCAGCACTCCCACAGGAAATTGGGGTCGAGATCTTCCGCTGTTTTCTGAGCCAGATCCATGAATTCGGTCAGCGAGGGCGCGTCGAACCGCAACAGCACCGACGCTGCCTTTATCTTGGCGCGTTTGCCGTGAGGCGCTTCTACCTGAAGCGACGTGGTGTTGTCGGCGAGAACTGCGCCGACTTTGAAAGTACCTTCCTCTTCGTAAAAGACATTCATGAATTGAATGGTTTTTTGCGGCAAAACAAAAAAATGACGAGGGTCACGAACGCAAAAGGTCCACTAGCGGCTCCAAATTATAGCCTGAATCCATACTGGACGAGATGGCATGAGACGTTCCAGGGGCCTGTTAACACTTGTTTCGTATACGCGATGGTGACGGATTTCAGATGGAACGAGGCGCGAGCCGTGCAGCAGAGCAGGCTCTGTAAGCGGCGAGTAACGATGGGCTGGCTGAAATTCCGTCCCTTCCCTTCGGGTTGCGCACGAAAAAGCGCGGGTGCGGCGTTGCAAAGCTCGGCCATAGGATGCTATGCCATTATGCCCTATGCTTCACGCCTTGCTCTCACGCTTTTTCGCACAGCAACGCGAGCGCAAAACAAGTGTCAACGGGTCCTGGCCGAGCAGAACCTGACGGCTGGACTGCGGCCTTTCCCGTTCGGCCGGTTCAATCCGCTGATGCTGGACGATCCAGAAGAAGTTCATGGA
>CAZYYR010000072.1:0-8705 GCA_964651465.1 uncultured Nitrosospira sp. | reverse complement strand
CCGCGGGTGAAACAGTTTGCTGGTGCGTCGGCAGAACGATGCGCTTTTCTTGTTCCTGCGCTCGTTGCCGTGAGCGCGCTTTTGTCCGCCTGCGCGGCCCTGGATACCGATCCGGAGCGCGGCGCGACGACCGTCAAGCAGGATATTTTCGGCGACCACTTCAGTACGGTCGAATATCTCCCCAGTCAGAACTGGAAGCCCTCCGACAGTCTCTGGTTTTACACCGTGACACAGGGGTCGAACATGATGCCCTATGACTTCTTCATGTCGCTGGAACAGAAGGATGTTGCAGAACCCTTCCGATCAAGCGAAAACATGAACAGGTATCGGTACCTGCCGCAGAAAGCCACTTCCAGCAATCCCGATGCGCTGCCCGTGGGATTTGCCAAGGATACTTACAGGGGCAGGGACTATGTCGGCTTCACCTGTGCCGCATGTCATACTGCACAAATCAACTACCAGGGCAAGGGGATACGCATAGATGGTGGCCCGGCGGGCGCCGATATGGAAACCTTCATGGCGGATATTGTGCGTGCGATGCAGGCCACGCTGGAAAATGATGAGGTCAAGGGGCGGTTCGTGCAGAACGTGCTGTCCCGGGGAAACTACAAAACAGAGACGGAGGTGCTTGCCGATCTCAGGAAGCATAACGACCGGCTCGCCAACTACATCACCATCAACTACAGCGCCACTCATTACGGCTATGCGCGCCTGGATGCCTTTGGCCGTATCTACAACCGCGTCCTGGAACACATACTGAATACCGAGGTACTGAAGGAGGTGCTGACAGATCAGCGGGTCGTAAAAAAGGGGGCGATCACGGAAGAGGAGCTGGAGGCCATACTGGGCCATTCCGACAGGGTACTGAGCGGTGAGCAGCGCGACCGGATATTTGGGGAACTGGTGGCTGCACTGAACAGAAGCAGAGACTGGGAATCGCTCGGACGCCTGAGAAAGAAACTGTTCAACCCGCCGAATGCACCGGTCAGCTATCCTTTTTTATGGGATACGCCTCAGCACGACTACGTACAGTGGAACGGACTGACTGAAAATGCGGGCCTGAAAGCCATCGCGCGCAATGCAGGCGAGGCCATTGGCGTTTTCGGCACGCTGGACTGGACGGAAAGAGACGGATTTTCTTTGCCTTCGTTCATCACCGGCCAAGGGCTTTCCGGCAAGCATATCAGCTATGACTCCTCCGTCAACGTGATGAACCTGCGCCGTATCGAAGCGCGGCTGTTGAGTCTTCAATCCCCGTTATGGCCGGAGAACATTCTTCCGCAGATCGATAGGGCACGGGTCGAGAATGGCCGCTCCCTATTCAACAAGCACTGCGTAAGTTGTCATGCCGATATCAGGCGTGATGACCCCACGCGCCGCATTGTCGCGCATATGTCGCGAGCCAGCGACGTCGGCACCGATCCGCAGATGGCCGAAAACAGCGTTAATTACCTGGGATACTCAGGCATTCAGCGCAACCTGTACGTATCCGCCGGGGGAGTGGGCGACATGCTGCTGGACCGGCGCGCGCCGGTGGCCAACCTGCTCACCAAGGCAACGATAGGCGTGGTCGCAAACCCGGAGCCGGACAAGAATTTCATACTGCGCTGGAGCCAGTGGGCCTATAACCTCGCCACCGGCTTTCGCGATAACAATATCAAGCCTTCCATCAAGCGCGGCGACTACGATCCCGATACGATGGCCAATCCCGTTGCTTCGCTGAAATCATATAAGGCGCGCCCACTGAATGGGATCTGGGCGACCGCACCCTACCTTCATAACGGCTCAGTGCCGACACTCTATGATCTGCTGCTGCCGAAAAAACGTCCGGGCGATCCTGATGACGGCGAGTATCGGCCCGACGAGTTTGAAGTAGGCTCTCGTGAATTCGATCCGGTCAAGGTCGGTTTCAAAAGCAGCGGATATGGCGGATTCATCTTCAAGACCCAGGGGGTGTGGGATGACACGCGCGGAGCGTACCTCAAGGGGAACGACAATGGAGGGCACGAATATGGCGCCCGCCGTATTGCCGATGAGTCCGGGGGACCCGTGGATCAGGAAACCAGGGCAAAGTGCTCCGATCCCGCCATCAAGGATGACGATCCCTCGATCAAGGACAAGTGCCTGTATCCGATATCCAGGGAAGGTCGGCTTGATCTGGTCGAGTACATGAAGACACTTTGATTGACTTTTGCCAACATAATAAACAGGAACCACAGCGATGAGCACAACTCATTACCTGGAGCAGTATGACGCCGCTACCGATACAGAAAAACCTTATGTGGCCCGGCGCTGGATAGATACGGAACCTCTCCCGTTCTTCAAGGAACTGCGGGAAAAACGCCCCATCCTGGTCACCCCCAGGTTCACCCTGGTCACGCGCTTCGACGATGTCAGGGAAGTGCTGAACATGCCGAAGGTATTCACCGTTCAGCCCTACGTTCCGAAAATGGGCGACTACCTCATGATGCATGATGACGATGCACTGCATACGCGCGAGAAATCATTGATGCAGTGCATGCTGAGCCGTGACGACCTCCCCGCCGTCCGCGCCATGGTTGCGAATGTATCCAGAGAATTGCTCGATGCCGCCGGCGGCAACATCGAGATAGTGGGTAAGTACTGCCGGATGGTGCCCGCGACACTGGTGCGGGAATATTTCGGATTGACCGGCGCAAAACGCGCCGATCTGATCGAATGGTCGTACTGGAATCAGGTCGATACGTTCCACAATCAACCTTTCGACTTGCTCCCTCCGGAAAAATCCCAATATATCATCGACCGCCACAATGAGACTTCGAAGAAACTGGGTGCCTACATCGTCGAGCTGATCGCGCGCCGTACACTGCAGGTCAAGGCAGAGGAAATCACGCTTTCGACGCTCGTTCGGCTGGACGATGACATCGTGACCCGCATGCTGCGGACGGATTATCCCAAGCAGCTTAAATTCGATATCAAGCGCCTGGGTATCAATGCCGGAGGGCTACTGATCGGTGCGATCGAAACGACTGCTCAGGCGGTCGCCCAAGTGCTCCAGTATCTGTTGGATCGGCCGGAGTGGCTGGCCAAGGCAAAAACTGCGGCCCAGCAGCAGTCTGTCGCCGAATTTGACGGGATCGTGTGGGAAGCCCTGCGTT
This sequence comes from uncultured Nitrosospira sp., assembly GCA_964651465.1. Classification (GTDB taxonomy): domain Bacteria; phylum Pseudomonadota; class Gammaproteobacteria; order Burkholderiales; family Nitrosomonadaceae; genus Nitrosospira. Next base: position 5,568 of record CAZYYR010000072.1, on the reverse strand, counting down.
TTGTCCCGATTACCCCCTATCTGTTCCGCACGACCGCAAGCGACTATACCGTGGCGAAAGGGACGGAACATGAAACGGTGCTGAAGGCGGGTACGCATGTTCTGCCGGTCACCCTCTCAGCCATGTTCGACGAGCGTGCGTTCGATTCGCCGGACGAGTTCATCCCGCAACGCAACTGGTATAACTATTTCCACTTCGGGTTCGGTAGCCATGAATGCCTGGGCCGGTATGTGGGAAAAGAGATGATCCCGGAAATGGTGCGCCAGGTTCTCAGCCGGCCGGATATCAAGGCAAAAGCCCCGATCGACTACAAGTCCGGCCCGTTCCCTGAAGAGTACCACCTCTCATGGTCGTAGCAGGAGTGGCACAGCATGGAAATTGACGCGCTATGCCGGGGGCAATCATCTCGCACCCGCGCCCTTGAGAACCTTCACCAGTTCCTGATGATGATACTTTGAGGCCAGCATCAGGGCTGTTGCGCCGTTGCCTGCTTTGGCGTTGACATCTGCTCCACCCGCGATCAGCGCTTCGGCCACGCCTGGATGGCCAATCTGCGCTGTCAGCATGAGTGCGGTAGCACCATTATCCAGACGGGCATCCGGCTTCGCACCGGCGGCAAGCAGAAGCTGGACTATTTCGCGCTGCCCCTCCTGTGCGGCTTGCATCAACACCGTGATGCCATCGCTTCTTCTGGCATTCGGATCAGCCTGGGCGGCAAGCAGTCGCTGAACCGCCTCGCGGTGCCCGTTCTGAGATGCGCGCATCAACGCAGTGATGCCATCGACCGTTTTTGCATTTACCTCGGCTTTGGCGTCAAGAAGCGCCTGCACAATCTCTTCGTAGCCGTTCCGCGCAGAAGCTATCAACGCGGTCGCGCCATCCTTGTCCCTGGAATTCACATCGACCCCTGCCGAAAGCAGCGACTTCACGCGGGAGAGATCACCGCTGCCGGCAGCGGTGATCAGTTCGCTCCCGCCCATCCCGGCCCAGGCGGCTATAGAAACGAAAGACAGCGTGACCAGGGCCGCGATGCAGTTGTGCAGGTTTTTCATTTCGATAACTTCGATAACATGTGTGAGAAAAAAATAGACGATACCACTGGCGGGCGTATTTAAGGTTAGCTCAGGAGTAGTCCTTTAATGCTATTGCAGCGCCGGACATTTGTAACGCATACTCCAGTAGAGGTAGGCAGGCAGGAGTGGCTACAGGAATAGGGGTTTAGCAAATTCTCATCCGGGGAGCAAGGACCGAATCTCATGTTGGACCAGATTTTTCCGTTTCTGTTCCAGGGAGTTCTTTAATAAAATAAAGGGGTATCAGTATTGATCAGTTCTAACTCGGTTAAATCCAACGTATCTTTTAGTGGCTTGCTTTTTCTGTTTTTTACTGGCTCTGCTTACGCAGATATCGTTTTTGATGGACTATTCAGTAATACCGCTGATTTCTCCCGTTATTGGGCGCTGGAAGCAAACGGGATCTTCGGACACCTTCCCCTTGGGATTCTCGATCGTTTACAAATAGTTTCTGATCCTTCTGGTTCTGGCAGGCCCGTAATGTTGGCCAGACGTCTATCCGAAGATTTGCCGATACACAATGGTTCTCGCTCTGAAATAAGTGCCCCAAAGGACCCCAGTGGATCTGAGCGTTGGTATTCCTGGGGATACTATCTTCCAGAGGCTTGGAAAACTGCTCCTACGGATAAGAATCATGTTATCGCTCAGATTCATGATATTCCTGACGTCAACGAGGACGGACGAAGAACCCCACCTTTAGTAGTACAAATTCATAACAATCGGCTGGAGTTATTGAATAGTTTTGACTATGACCGAATCACTTCTCCACTCGGCACTCTACCGAAGCATCAGGTTGATTATGAGCAACGTACATTAGTTTCCTGGCCATTGGAGACATCGAAGTGGATCTATCTAGACCTGCACGTAAATTTGGCGGGGGACGATACCGGATTCATTAAATTCTGGAAGAACGGGGAATTGCTATTTCAGGAGACAAATCACATCAATACATACAATGACGAGGGGGGTGCGTGGTTCAAAAGCGGCTTGTATGGCCCCTCTTTGACTACGGAGGGATCACTCAGTATGTATTTTACCGGGGTAAAAATTGGAGATGAAATGGAAACATTTCATACTATGTCAGCAGTGCCCGAGCCAGGCGCATACCTCATGATGCTCGTAGGACTGGCAACCATCTGCTCAATGGCTTTTCGTAATTCAAGTTCTTAAAAGATCGAGATGCGGTACGGAAACCAAACTTGATCTGTGGATTCGTTGAATTACAAATCACCAGTCGGAGAGCCAGTTGTTCTCTTATATTACCCCGGGTCGCCAATGGAAAGCGTGTCCCCGCCCGGGGAAGCGCTGAACAAATCCTCGCTGGGCGCGTTGCTGTTTAATCGGGATGACCGTAAAGCGCGCGCGACGCGGGCTGGCTGGGTTACAATGCCAGGGAACGCAACACCATCGCGTCTGGGGCATCGCCCCAGGGCCCGCAAAACGGGTTCGGGCAGTGGCGGGACGCGAGGACCCGCTACAAGGCTGTTGGGGCATCTGTATCCCGTTGCAAGCTCGCATCTTCCTTCGGAATACTGCTTGCCGTGCGCGGTTGCATCATTCGCATCGTTGCCTTTCTTTCGCGCATCCCTTCCTCCAAAGCCGTCGCGCCAGTGGAGATTTATTTCTTCCCTATGCAAACTTTAAAAAAACCATGCCTTATGGAACGAAAGCCGATGCAAAAAGTTCGGATAATTCCTTTGGCGCTATCATTGCTTTGGAGCGTTTCAATCATTCCGGCTGCGAACGCAGCCGAGAGTCACATACGCCCGGGATTGTGGGAGATTACCACCAGTTCAATGCTGCTCGCCCTAGTACCGCAGGTTCCACCGGAGCAGATGCAGCAACTGGAAAATCTAGCGAGACAGTATGGTCTCGAGCTTCCCAGAATCCAGAACGGAACCGCTGCGTCCAGAATCTGTATTACCCGCCAAATGGCGGAAGAGGAAATTCCCTCTTATTTTCATCTGCCCGAAGCTGGGTGCAGTATCGAAAATGGGGTCCGGATAGAAAACAGTTACAAAATGGATCTCGTCTGTACACATTCCGTATTGAAGGGCAATGGAAGAGCCGAGGGAACGTTTACCACACCGGAGCGCTTCTCAGGATGGACGACTTTCAGCGGCACCCTGCAAGGCAGGCCGGTCAGCGAGCAGGCAGATACCAGCGGGCACTGGATCAGCGCGGAATGCCAAACCTGAAAGTGTTGCCGTTATACTGATTCACGCCTCGGGCTGATTGGGAGCCACGCGCTCAATGAGCCCTTCCTTCCATGGCCTCGAGAACTTTCTCGTGAATGCCGCCGAAACCGCCATTGCTCATGATGAGCACATGGTCTCCGGCGTATGCTGCGCCAGCGATCGCCGCCACCAATGCTCCCAAGTCATCGTGGTTCTCCACCACCGCGCCCAGGGGCGCCAGTGCGCCTCTTACGTCCCAGCCCAGATTGGCCGTGTAGCAGAACACCTTGTCTGCGAGAGTGAGGCTGGCTGCCAGGCTATCCTTCCATACTCCCATTTTCATCGTGTTTGAACGAGGCTCCAGCACGACGATGATATGCCTGTTTCCAATCTCGCTGCGCAAGCCCTCGAGGGTGGTACGAATCGCTGTGGGATGATGCGCAAAATCATCGTAAACGGTTACCCCCCTGGCCACCCCTCGAACTTCCATGCGGCGCTTGACATTCTTGAACCGGGCCAGCGCCTCGATGCCTGTCCTCACCGGCACGCCGGCATGACGCGCAGCAGCGAGGGCTGCGAGGGCGTTCATGCGATTGTGCTCTCCCTGCAAAGTCCATTGGAGCTGCCCCTGGAATTCGCCCCGGAATAAAATCTCGATCTTGCCAGCTGCGGGTGAATGCGCCTCCCATCCATTCGTCACGCCCACCTTTTCCACCTCGGTCCAGCAGCCGCGCGCCAATACCCGCCTGAGACTTTCTTCCTTGCCATTGACGATAATCAGGCCGTTACCGGGAATGATGCGGACAAAATGGTGAAATTGCTGCTCGATCGCGGCAAGATCGGTAAAAATATCCGCGTGATCGAATTCCAGATTGTTGAGGATCGCGGTACGGGGACGAAAGTGAACGAACTTGGAGCGCTTGTCAAAAAAAGCCGTATCGTATTCATCGGCTTCGATAACAAAAAACCCTGAATTGCCCAGCCTGGCTGAAAGACCGAAGTTCTCCGGTATGCCGCCTATCAGAAACCCAGGCTCCATTCCCGCATATTCGAGTATCCATGCCAGCATGGAGCTCGTGGTTGTTTTGCCATGAGTACCGGCAACAGCCAAGACCCATTTGTCGCGCAGCACATTTTCCGAAAGCCATTGGGGGCCGGAAATATAGGCCAGATTACGATTGAGAATTTCTTCGATCAGCGGATTTCCTCGGGCGACTACGTTGCCGATAACGAACAGGTCGGGATTCAACCGGACCTGTTCGGGCGCGAATCCTTCTGTCAATTCGATTCCCAGTGAACTGAGCTGGACGCTCATCGGCGGATAGGCGCCGGCGTCGCAGCCGGTGACCTTATGCCCGGCCTGCCGGGCAATGACTGCGATGCCTCCCATGAACGTGCCGCAAATGCCGAGAATATGAATGTGCAAGGATACGCTCCTGAGTATGAAATGTTCTGCTTTCCACAGTCCGGTTTGCCCGTTTGCCGCCGGCAAATCCAAACGGCTCCACCCATGAATGAAGTGAACAGGATAAAATGCGAAGTCGGAAACACGGTCATCCCAGCGGTCGGATGAAGCTGCGGAATTCTCCCTTCTCCAGCCGGTGTTGGCAAGCGCTCGCCGCGTGTGGTCGGACAGGTTGAAAGTATGCACGGGTTCGCCTGGAATCTGAAAGCGGATGATTCAGGGGTTCTTTCCATGTCTCCGGCACTCCATCAGGCTGGTCAGGAGGGAGCTTGCCGTGCGTAGCTTCTATTCGTTTTTTGCTACACTTACGCCTTTGTTTTTCGTTGCCTGTTATCGATGCCGGCTGAGCGACGGGCTCAGGGCGTGCACTGCCGATTTCCATCCCTCCGGTTCCGACAAACCCCGTGTCCCCATGCTACCGTACCCGTGATGGGTCACCCGCACCTCTGAAAACGGCGATTCATCCATATTGCGAAGGTGCCTTTTTCAGGCTGAACACTTTCATATGACATGGCGTTTCTCCGGCCCGGCCTGCTGGTCGATCCTACTTATCTGCCTCGCCTGTAATGCGCGCGGCGAGACGCCTTCCCCCGCCGGACACCGGCAAGAGCCGGCGGCAGCACCCTCCGGCCAAACCAACGGCGGCAATAAACCCGTGGTCATCGACGCAGAGCGCATCCACGGACGCCATGAATACGAGCCCGAGCCCGAAAGCGGGGCGGAACTGCGCACTTCGACCAATCTGGTAACCTCGACCGAGCGCTCCGTATCGGAGCGCATGAAGGCGCAATCCATTCCACCCGCAACAAAAGATGAAGCCGCCATGCAGGCCCCGGAGCCTGCGGCCGGCGGT
>CAZYYR010000071.1:0-10754 GCA_964651465.1 uncultured Nitrosospira sp. | reverse complement strand
AACAAGCGTCTCAGGCCCACGAAATATTCCTTTTCCGGCGGCACAGGCGGACAATAACCAGATGACCGATATGGGAAAAAACCATGCCTTTGCTACTATGCCGAACTCGCGTGAGCCATAATCAAAATCCGCTACCGCAGGGACGACCTCGGCACGATCTTTCACTTTTGTCCACAGTGCATCCCCCTCTTCAGCCGGTTCCAGGCCAATATGAAGCTGGTCCGTGAATTTTAGGTCCGCCCGTTTCTCTTCCGGGTACGCCCCGTAGCTTTGTCTTTTCCATTGACTGCCAACAAGCCAGGATTCGCCACGCACATGGCGCGATCCCGACCAGTAGACTGCGGTGGACGGCAGAGTGCAATATCATCGCCAGAGATGCTCAGAGGCATGCTGTCTCTTAGCACAGAAATCTTTCTTGCTCCTGGTAGTAAACTTGCCTACCATTGAACAGAAGGAGAATGACCCTATGGCCAATGTCGAGAAAGTTAGTGTCGCCCTCACCCCGGAAATGGCGGCAATGATGCGTGAGGTGGTCGAGGCTGGCGAGTATGCGTCGGCTAGCGAGGTCATGCGGGAGGCCCTGCGCGACTGGAAGCACCGGCGGGCACAGCGCGCCAGGGCAATCGAGGAGTTGGGGCGGCTGTGGGATACCGGAATGAATAGCGGCTCGGCCGTCGATGGTGAGGAAGCCTTCGCTCGGATCAGGCAGAAGCTTGATGCCAAAATTGCCGAGCATGGGGCCGAATGAGCTATCGGCTTCGGCCACAGGCCGAGGCGGACATAGAAGCCATTGCCCTTTACATCGCCAAGGATAATCCTTCGGCGGCCAAACGCTGGTACAACGATATCTACCGCTGTTGTCAGCGGATCGGGGAGATGCCGGGCATCGGAATCTCCAGGCCGGAGGTGCGACCTGATCTGAGAAGCTTCTCCATCGGCAACTATCTAATTTTGTACCGTCAGATCAGCGAAGGGGCAGAGATCGTCCGGGTTGTGCACGGTGCACGACAATGGGAAGACCTGTTCTAAGGGGATGCATAAATTCCTCCCCGCCAATAATTCCATGAAGGGAAGCGGGAACAGCCATGCGAAACGAGAAAGAATCTCCGCGTCGCTGCAAGTAAGGGGCTTGTCTAGACATTGATCTGCAGGCATGCTTTGTAGCACTTTTACGTAGCAAAACATAGAAAACCTACATATAATCAATAAGATGTGTTAATTCAATAGCTTAGGATAGCTTGGCGGAGAGGGTGGGATTCGAACCCACGTGCCAGGTTACCCTGACCATCTGATTTCGAGTCAGCGCCGTTATGGCCACTTCGGTACCTCTCCATTGGGGGATAGGTATTTTATCAGCTTATCCTTCGTTTTTCTCGCGCTTGGATAAGAGTCAATGGCAGAATGTTTCGGAATTTTGCTTGTCTCTTCAGCATGCGCACTCTACCTCATCTGCTTATCGCGCTCATCGGCGGCCTCATGCTGGCTGGTTGTGACGCCTTTGAAAGATCGGTGACGCCCTTCAGCGAAGCCGATGAGCTGGTGGTGCTCACCGTCAACAGTCCCGATACTTATTACGAGAATGCGGATGGCGTGCTGGTCGGGCTTGAACACGATCTTGCATCCGAGTTTGCGCGCGACCTGGGCATGAAGGTCAGGTTCAAGGTCGTGCCAAGGCTGGATCAGGCGCTGCTGGCGCTGGAGAAGCAGAAGGGACATCTCGTCGCGGGCCTAAGCGTCAGCCGGAAGCATCTGCTGCAAGCGCGCTTTGGACCAGTTTACCAGCCCATACAGGCTCAGCTGGTCTATAACCGGCATTATCCCAAACCGAAAAATATCGATGATCTCGTAGGAAGAAGCGTGGAAATTGCAGCCGGCACAGCCCACGACGAGCAACTGAAAAAAGCGCAGCGGCAGTCCCATGAACTGGAATGGACGGAAAGAAATGTCACGAGTGATGAGCTGCTGGCACAACTGGCAGAGGGCAAGGTCGATTATGTGGTGGTGGATTCCACGCAGATCAAACTGGCAAAAAATTTCTACCCCAACCTGGAAGTTGCCTTCGACCTGGGAGAAGCCACCGGCAGGGCGTGGGCTTTTCCGCTCCTGGCGGAACGCAAATTGCTCGATCGTACACGGAAATTCTTCGATCGCATCGAGCAGGATGGCACGCTGCTGCGGCTGCTCGACCGTTATTACGGTCACGTCGAACGGCTCCAGCAGACGGATGTTAGCGGCATCTTACGCAAACGGAGTACGGTTCTGCCGGACTTGCGCGAGTTCTTCCATGAAGCGGAGGAATTGACAGGCATCGACTGGCGCCTGATTGCGGCGCTGGCCTACCAGGAATCCCACTGGGACCGGCTCGCCGTTTCGCCCACCAATGTGCGCGGCATCATGATGCTCACGGAAGTCACGGCCGACCGCATGAAGGTGGATGACCGCCTCGATCCGCGCAAGAGCATCCATGCCGGGGCACGCTACCTCATGCTGCTCAGGGACCGGCTGCCGACGCGCATCCGGGAGCCGGATCGCACCTGGATTGCACTGGCGGCTTACAACCAGGGGCCCAGCCATGTGGAGGACGCGCGCATACTGGCCCAGCGCCAGGGTCTGAACCCCGACTCATGGATAGATCTTAAGAAAACACTACCGCTCCTGAGCCAGAAAAAATATTTCCGTGATCTGAAGCATGGCTACGCCCGCGGCGGTGAAGCGGTCGTTCTGACCGAATCGGTTCGCACCTACTACGAAATCCTGCTGAAATACGAGCAGCCTTATTCCTGGGGTTTTACCACTCGAGGCGACATTCCTCCGATCACGATTCAGCATCCGATTGAATCCATAATCGATTTCTTCAACCCGGGCTAAAATAGGCGGAATTTTTCCGGGATTGCGCCTCGTATCACTCATACAATAATGGTTGAGTCGTCGCAGCAGGCAGGCTATATTGGCTCGCTGAACCCCCGAACCGACTGTTTTTACCAACTTCTGACTAAAGAGAGGATGCCATGACTTTACGCCTGGGCGATACCGCACCCGATTTCGAGCAAGATTCTTCGATCGGGAAGATCAAGTTTCACGAGTGGATGGAAGATTCATGGGCGGTGCTGTTTTCGCATCCTGCGGATTACACGCCGGTCTGCACGACCGAACTGGGGATGACCGCCAAGCTCAAGTCGGAATTCGACAAACGCAATGTCAAGGCCATCGGCCTGTCGGTCGACCCGGTGGACAAGCATACGGGCTGGATCAAGGATATCGAAGAAACGCAGAATTGCAGTGTTGCCTTTCCCATCATTGCAGATGTCGATAAGAAAGTGGCGGCGCTGTACGACATGATTCATCCGAACCAGTCGGAAACGATGACGGTACGGTCGCTGTTCGTCATCGATCCGAAAAAGAAGGTCCGGCTCATCATTACCTATCCGATGAGCACCGGGCGTAACTTCGACGAGGTCCTGCGCGTCATCGATGCGCTGCAGCTGACCGACAACTGCACGGTGGCAACGCCGGCCAACTGGAAGGATGGCGATGATGTCATCATTCCGCTGACGATCCAGGACGAGGCCGTGCTCAAGCAGAAATTCCCCAAGGGCTACACGGCTCCGCGACCCTATCTTCGCATCACCCCGCAGCCGAACAAGCAATAGGAGCATGCGGCGCAATACGCCGCATGCTCCTCCGCGGACAGGCAAGTCATGCTCCCCTGCCGATAGACGAGCGGGCCTGTCTTTCCGTAGCGTGAACGTACTTCTGCTATGCAGACATGCTCACGGGATCGAACCATGCAAGCTTCTGATGCAACTGGACTACCTTCCCGACGATGATGAGCGTGGGAGGAACCAGCCTGGCGGAGATCGTCAAATCGGGGAGCGTTTCGAGAGTCCCGGTCAATACCCGCTGGTTCTGAGTGGTTCCCTGTTGCACGATGGCAGCCGGCGTCCCGGCGGGTAGACCATGCGCGATCAGCTGCCGGCACAGTACCGGCAATCCAAGCAATCCCATATAAACCACGATCGTCTGGTTCGGCCGTGCCAGCATGGGCCAGTCCAGATCGACGCTGCTGTCCTTGAGATGGCCCGTTACGAACACACAGGACTGCGCGTACTCCCGATGCGTAAGCGGGATACCGGCATAGGAGGCCGCCCCATTCGCCGCGGTAATGCCCGGCACCACCTGGAAGGGAATCCGATGGCCGGACAGCGTTTCGATTTCCTCGCCGCCACGCCCGAAAATGAAAGGGTCCCCTCCCTTCAGCCGCAGCACCCGCTTACCTTCCTTCGCCAGCCGCACGAGCAGTTCGTTGATGGATTCCTGCGGCATCACATGGTTGCTGCGCTCCTTTCCCGCGTAGATACGCGGTGCGTCCCTGCGCACCATGGCCAGGATTTCCGGGGAAACCAGACGGTCGTACACGACCACATCCGCCTGCTGCATCAGGCGCATTGCACGGAAGGTCAGCAGTTCAGGGTCCCCCGGCCCGGCACCGACAAGATATACTTCCCCTTGGCGGTCCCTGTTTGCTCCTTCCTCCCTGGCATTGGCAGCATCCTGTTCAAGCGTGCTGTCCAGATAGGCTTTCGCTGCCCGGTCCTTGCCGGCAAAAACCATCTCCGCGAAAGGACCTTGCAGGGCGCTTTCCCAGAATCTGCGCCGTCTCCCGGGCTGCGGAAAACACTGCTTCACGCGTTCCCTGAAATCAGCGGCGTGGGCGGCAAGACGTCCATATGCCGCAGGTATCATCGTCTCCAGGCGGGCGCGCAGAAGCCGCGTCAGGACCGGCGATGCACCCCCGCTCGAAACCGCGATCAACACGGGACTGCGGTCCACGATCGACGGCATGATGAAAGAGCACAAAGCAGGGTCATCGACCACATTGACGGGAATGCGCAGTCGACAGGCGGCTTCGGAAACCTGCCGGTTGACGACTCGATCGTTGGTGGCGGCAACGACGAGAACGGCACTGTCCAGGTGATCGGGTTGAAAGGCCCCGGCGCACCATGTCATGGCATCCTGCTGCGATTGCTCATGCATCCATTCACGCAACTCGGAACAAAGCCGGGGGGAAACGATAGTGACGCGAGCACCGGCGCTTGAGAGAAGGGCAATTTTGCGAGCCGCCACTTCTCCGCCCCCGACCACAACGCAATTGCGGTTCCTGATATTGAGAAAAACTGGCAAGAATTCCATCTGTCTCATCTGAGATCGTGTGCCCGTTACTTTAACCGAAAATGCTCGAAATAGGAGCCGGGGGGCCGAAGAGCCAGAGGGGCTCACGCCGAAGTCCTTTCCCTTTTTCTTTTCCTGGGGCTTTCTGCTCGGTCTGCTTGCCTCAAGCTCAGCCTGCGCCATCTTTTTCTCATTCTTTTCCCGGTTCATTTTTCATGCCCTTCCTTATTTGCTATGATGCTACCCTTGCTTCGCGCAAACCGCCGGCTTAATGCTCAATATCGATCTGCACTGTCATTCCACCGTTTCCGATGGCCTGCTGACCCCTACCCTGCTGGTGGAACACGCCGCTGCACGCGGAGTCGAGGTGCTGGCCCTGACGGACCATGACGATGTGGGTGGGCTGGAAGAAGCCCGAAAGGCTGCTGCCGCACACAACATCACCTTCATCGATGGGGTGGAAATCTCCGTCACCTGGCGGAGCCACACCTTGCACATCGTCGGTCTCGGAATAGATCCGCGGTATCCCCCGCTGGTGCAGGGACTGGCATCCATACGGGATGGGCGCACGGTGCGTGCGCGCAATATGGCCGCGCAGCTCGACAATGCCGGCATTCACGGCAGTTTTGAAGGTGCGCGCAGAAATGCCGGCGATGGGCACCTCATCGGGCGTCTGCACTTTGCCCGCTTCCTGGTGCAGCAAGGGTATGCCGCAGATGTAAGGTCGGTATTCAGGAAGTATCTGGTCAAGGGCAAGCCCGGCTATGCCCCGCATGAGTGGATATCGCTGGGCGAGGCCGTAGGGTGGATCCGCGACAGCGGCGGCAGGGCTGTACTCGCCCATCCTGGCCGCTACAAGCTGGGCAATGCGGCGCTGGATGAGTTGCTGCGGGAATTTCGCGCCCAGGGCGGCGAGGCTGTCGAAGTCATTACCAGCAGCCATACCCCCGAGCAATCCCTGCTGTTTGCCAGCCATAGCAGGCGGCTGGGCCTATTGGCGTCGCGCGGCTCGGATTTCCATGGCCCTGGCGAAAGCTATTTCGATCTGGGTCGTATGCCGCCATTGCCGCCCGAATGCATTCCCGTCTGGCATGACTGGGCCGATGTACCCCAATGACCGGAAATGAATCAAAATCCGATCTCCGAAAACTGAAAACCTGCTGCTTACGTGGCTCAATTCTTTTCCATTCACCCGGATAACCCCCAGGGGCGCCTGATAAGGCAGGCGGCAGGCATCGTGAAAGCGGGGGGCGTGATCGTCTATCCGACCGATTCCTGTTATGCATTGGGGGGGCATCTCGGGGACAAGACCGTAACGACGCGCATTCGCGCCATACGTCAAATGGATGAGCGCCATCACTTCACCCTGATGTGCCGGGATCTGGCCGAAGTCTCCCGTTATGCCAGATTCGATAATCGCGAGCACAGGCTGCTCAAGGCAGCCACCCCGGGGTGTTATACATTCATTTTTCCCGCCACCCGCGAGGTGCCGCGCCGGTTGCTGCATCCCAGGCGCGACACGATCGGAGTGAGAATCCCGGACCACCCCGTGGTCCAGGCTCTGCTGACAGAGCTGGGTGAACCGCTCCTGAGTTCCACGCTGCTCATGCCCGGGGATGATCTCCCCCTCAACGATGCCTGGGAAATTCGCGAACGTCTGGAACATCAGGTCGAGCTGATTCTGGACGCAGGTGCCTGCGGGGTCGAGATGAGCACAGTAATCGATCTGACCGGGGATACACCGGAAGTGACACGGCAGGGCAAAGGCAGCCTCGTGGCTCTGGGACTGGCGCATGGATAGCATCATCCAGAAAATCGCCATCTACTCGCTGCCGGTGATATTCGCCATTACGCTGCATGAAGCGGCTCACGGATATGTGGCCAAGCATTTCGGCGATCTTACCGCCTATTCGCAGGGACGCGTCAGCCTGAATCCGCTGAGACATATCGATCCGCTCGGGACGATCATCCTTCCGCTGGTGACGCTCTGGCTGGGCGGTATCCTGTTTGGCTGGGCCAAGCCGGTACCGGTCAACTTTTCGGCGCTGCGCCGCCCCAAGCAGGACATGCTCTGGGTCGCACTTGCCGGCCCGGGAGCCAATCTCTTCATGGCGCTGCTGTGGGGGTTTGTGGTCAAACTGGGCCTTGCCTTTCCTGAAAGCAGCCTGGCGCGGCCGATGACATTGATGGGCGAAGCCGGAATCATGATCAACGTCATATTGATGGTTCTGAACCTGCTTCCGCTGCCACCCCTCGATGGCGGACGGGTTGCGGTAAGCCTCCTGCCGCCTCGCTACGCCTATGGCTTTTCAAAAATTGAACCGTACGGGTTCATGATTCTGCTGTTCCTGTTGATAACAGGTGTGCTCTGGGCTGTCATCGGGCCCTTTATCGTGTTAACCATACAGCTGATTGCATGGTTGCTGGGTTTGCAGATCCAGTGAATGGCCGGGGCTGTAACTTTAAGTAAGGGTGATTGAGGCAAACATATGTTCCCTGATCGGGTTCTGTCGGGAATGCGGCCCACTGGCAGGCTGCACCTGGGACATTATCACGGCGTGCTGAAAAACTGGGTTGCGCTGCAGCATGAGTACGAGTGCCTTTTCTTTGTTGCGGACTGGCATGCCCTGACGACCCACTACGATACCCCGGAGGTGATCGAGCGGCACGTATGGGACATGGTGATCGACTGGCTTGCAGCGGGGGTCGATCCGGCCCGGGCAACGCTGTTCATTCAATCACGTGTGCCTGCGCATGCGGAATTGCACGTGCTGCTCTCGATGATCACGTCGCTGGGCTGGCTGGAACGCGTCCCTTCCTATAAGGATCAGCAGGAAAAGCTGGTCGAAAAGGAACTGAATACCTACGGCTTTCTGGGCTATCCCTTGCTGCAGAGCGCCGACATTCTCATCTACCGCGCAACGCATGTGCCCGTAGGGGAAGACCAGACGCCGCATATCGAGTTTACTCGCGAGATCGCGCGCCGCTTCAACCATATCTACGGAAAAGAAACGGGGTTCCGGGAGAAATCGGAGCTCGCGATAAAGAAACTGGGTTCCAAGAAGTCGAAGGTCTATCGCGAATTGCGCAACCGCTACCAGGAGCATGGGGACCAGCAGGCACTGGCCGCGGCGAAGTCTTTGCTGGAGGAGCAGCAGAATCTGAGCCTGGGCGATCAGGAGCGACTGTTCGGATATCTCGAAGGAACCGGGAAAATGATCCTTTCCGAACCGGATGCGATGCTCACGCCTGCATCGAAGATGCCGGGCCTGGACGGGCAAAAAATGTCCAAGTCCTACAACAATACCATCGACCTGCGGGAAGACCCGGACAGTGTCACGCGGAAGATACGCACGATGCCGACTGATCCGGCACGCGTACGGCGCAGCGATCCCGGAGATCCTGCCAAATGTCCCGTATGGCAGTTCCATCTCATTTATTCGAATGAGGCGACGCAGGAATGGTCATACAAAGGCTGCACCACCGCCGGCATAGGTTGCCTGGAGTGCAAGCAGCCCGTTATCGATGCGATACTGGCAGAGCAGCAACCCATGCACGAGCGGGCGCGTATGTATGAGGAAGACCCTTCGCTGGTACGCAACATCATCGCCGATGGATGCGAAAGGGCCGGAAAACTGGCTGAGGAGACCATGCGGGAGGTAAGAGAGGCGATGGGGCTGGATTACTCCTGATATCAGTTGAGCGAGCCCCCGTTTTGAATGAAGTGAGCGATCCGCATCCGCCCGATGCGGTTAATCTCCCCGCGCAGCCCGTTGCCAGGATACATGGCGAACCGCTGGCGGATATTCCCCGGGACCTGTATATCCCGCCGGATGCGCTGGAGGTATTCCTCGATACGTTCCAGGGACCTCTCGATCTGCTGCTCTATCTGATCCGCAAGCACAATCTCGACGTGCTGGATATTCCCATGGCGGAACTCACGCGGCAGTACATGGCCTACATGGAGATGATGCGCGCCAATAAGCTGGAACTGGCGGCGGAGTACCTTCTCATGGCGGCAGTTCTCATCGATATCAAGTCCCACATGCTGCTGCCCAGACCTGTGGCGAGGGAAGAGGAGGAAGGGGATCCGCGTGCCGAGCTGGTCCGGCGCCTGCTGGAATACGAACGGATGAAAAAAGCCGCGCTGAAGCTCAATGGACTGCCCCAGGCGGGACGGGATTTTTCCCCGGTAAATGTCTGGATCGAGCAAATCGTGGTCGAGCGCCTGCCTGATGTGAGCACGGATGAGCTTCGCAACGCGTGGCTGATGCTGATGGCTCGCTGCCAGGTCAATCGACGACACCAGATCACGCGGGAAGAGCTTTCCGTTCGGGAACATATGAGCCGCATCCTGCACAGGTTGCAGGGGCGGCATTTCGTCGAATTCAACGATCTGTTCAGCCTCGCCGGGGGCGTGCCTGAATTGGTGGTCACGTTCCTGGCCCTGCTGGAGCTTATCCGGGAAAACCAGGTGGAGGTGAGCCAGCCTCATGCTTTTGGAACGATTTATGTCAGACCGATCCGGGCTCTCACCACCCCCTAGTTTTTCGGGTGTGACCGGTCCTGCCGACATCAAGCGGATACTGGAGGCAGCGCTGCTCACTAGCCCGGACCCCATTCCCCTGTCCGAATTGAAGAAGTTGTTCGAGGAAGAATTCGGCACTGAAATCCTGCGCCGCTTGCTCGAGGAGATGCGGGCGGACTGGGAGGAAAAAGGCGTGGAACTGGTACACGTGGCCGGCGGCTGGCGCTTCCAGGCCAGGCCGGAAATGCAGAGATACCTTGACCGGCTTAACCCGCAGAAACCGCCGCGCTACTCTCGGGCTGTGCTGGAAACCCTTGCCATCATAGCGTATCGCCAACCGGTCACGCGTGGCGATATCGAGGAAATAAGGGGGGTTGCGGTCTCCACCTCGGTGCTCAAGGCGCTTGAATCGCGTGGCTGGATCGCGGCTATAGGCCATCGCGATGTCCCCGGCCGGCCCATCCTATATGCTACGACTGGCGACTTTCTCAACGATCTCAATTTAAGGTCTCTGGAAGAGCTGCCTCCCCTGGAGGATCTGGAGTCGCTGGTTGAACCGAAAGGCACCCTGGAATTGCTCCCCGATGCGGCACTGATCGAGCCAGACGAGCCGTCGGAATAGCTGCCCTTCCGGGGACAGCGATGGAAATCCGCGCCAGAGCCCGTGTGCCCGATCCTTCTCTGCCTGTTTCAATGCACGTGCCGTTTCAATGCACGTGGTCTCCTGGAGGCGGGAGGATTTCTTTTTCGCGGTTGAGCTGTGCGATCTGCTGCAGGAGCATGTCGTTGCTGTTCCAGCCTTCGCCGTCTGCATCCGGTATCCATCGTGCGCGCAGGTAGCCGAAGCGGTCGACCAGGAACTCCATGTGATCGGGCGTGGTGCCCTCGCCCAGGAGATCGGGCCTGCTTAAGGTGCGGCGGAAGAGCTTGTAGCTTTGCACGATGTCCTCTGCTCCCTGGATGACCACCGGGAAGGGCACCTGCTGGGTGATCTCGCCCATTTCCTGGGCGGTGGGATCATCCTCGGGCACGGCCAGCAGCATGGTATTGGCCGCGC
>CAZYYR010000070.1:0-10764 GCA_964651465.1 uncultured Nitrosospira sp. | reverse complement strand
CCGGAACAGGGGTGCGTCCTGGTCCTGTCCGTGGCCAGCCGCTTCCAGGTATTCTTCTATCAGGGTCAGCGTGCCGGGATGCGTGGGTACATAGCGGAGCTTGCCGCCTTTGCCCTTGATCTGCAGGTGGGATACCCCGCGGCGCATCTGGTTGTAGTCCTTCACTTTGAGCCTGGCTAGCTCCTCGCGCCGAATTCCATGATAGAGCAAGGCGGAGAGGATGGCCCGGTCGCGCTTGCCCTTGATCG
Organism: uncultured Nitrosospira sp.; assembly: GCA_964651465.1. Classification (GTDB taxonomy): domain Bacteria; phylum Pseudomonadota; class Gammaproteobacteria; order Burkholderiales; family Nitrosomonadaceae; genus Nitrosospira. Next base: position 10,516 of record CAZYYR010000070.1, on the reverse strand, counting down.
TGCTCGCATCCGGGGCATGCAGCAGGGCGCGCCGGGGCATCGCCCAACGCCGGCGTTTTTCCCTGCTGCGATTCGACAACTGGCCGTTTCACCCCCTTGACCGGATTGTGCGTGACGGCATTGTTCTCGCACAGGTACTCGAACAAGGATGACAGCGCCGCCAGTTTTCGCCGGATGCTGGCTCCCGCTAACTGTTCTGCTTCTAGCGTCTTGCGCCAGGCGAGCACATGGCTGCGCGCAACGACTCGGAAATCCTGCGGCCGATGAATGCCCGCAAACTGCATGAAGCCGCGCAGATCGTTTTCATAGGCGCGCCGCGTCTGTGGATTAGTGATATTGGCGAACCATTCAAAAAATCAGGGTACGTCAGGCATGCCGTGATCATCAAAATCAGGAACAGCAACAACCAGGAGAAGGTATGAAAAGAATCATTGCCGTAATCGTCGCATCCAGCATGGCCGTTTCCGGATGCTCCACTTTGCTCCAAAGACTCAGACTGTCAGCGCCGTCTGCTCGGAGCCTGACGCAACCCTCCAGGTCAATGGCCAAGTGTACCAAGGTAGGGCCCAGGTTGAAGCCAAGACAAACAAGGCGGTTTCCATCATGTGCACCAAACCGGGATACTTTCCCGCACAGAAGACCATTTAAGCGGAACAGGGGTTGCGGATGCCATCGGCACGGTACTTTTCCTGCTTCCCGGGCTCGGCCTTTTCACTGCTGGCGCATGGAAGCTTGACGAAACCGATGCCAATCTGGCCATGGTAAAAAGCGAAAAATAATTTCCATGTGTGGATTGACCGCCTGCTTTTTCTCCTTGCCGGGAGTAATCGATTCAGGCGGGGCAAGTCCCGCCCCAGGACCAATGACTAATCGCGCTTTTTTTCCTCAGGGAAAAAGGCGGTAGCGGTTTTGATCCTGCCCGTGCCGTGATCAGGTTCTGACCCATTTTCCGCGTCTGAAAATCTCTTCTCATTATGCTACAGGCCCCAAGAGGGGCCGGGCGAGGATTGAACAATTCAAGCCTCGGAAAATCTGGCTGCAGGTGATGTAGCGCCCCGCCGAAGAGCCGGGCGAGGATTAGGCGACATGACTGTGTCTGATGAACCTCTGGTCATGTATAAGAAAGTCCGTCTCTATGATTGGACAGCTTCCTTCGTCTCACCCACATTCCCATCAACCCCAGCCCCGCAAACATCATGGCCCAGGTGTGCGGTTCGGGTATGGCCGCAATCATACCTACCTGCCCGTTGATGCTTACGAGATAGAGATTGCCGAAGCCATCCTCGCCGAATGAGGTGATGCCGCCCGAGATGCCGGTGGGGGACAGCAGCTCCGCCGTCCGGTCGGTGAGTTCGGTCACGCCTGCGTTTTCGATATAACGGAAGGACATGACCTTGCCGGTGACGAAGTCGGCAAAGAAGTACGTGCCCTCCAGTCCGTCGATAGCCGATCCACGGTAGACGTAGCCGCCGATGACGGAGCCGCCGGCATCGGTATGGCTATATTCATGGATGGGCGGCGTGTGATTCGCAATGTCTGCATCGCCGGGGAAGTTCAGGTCCGTGCCCTCGAACCTGCGCCAGCCGTAGTTGGCGCCCGCGGCACCGATGTCGATCTCTTCACGATTATTCTGCCCGACGTCGCCTATGTAGAACGTGCCGGTTTCACTGTCGAAGCTGTTGCGGTACGGGTTGCGCAGCCCATAAGCATAAATTTCCGGATTGGCGTTTTCCATATTCCCCGCGGGAATCGTGTAGCCATATTGCGAACCGTCAGTGGGGTGCCGGTCGGAGGAAACGTCGACGCGCAGTATCTTGCCCAGGTTTTCGGAAAGGTTCTGTGCGCGGTTCCCGGGATCGTTGACCGACCCGCCATCCCCGGTGGCGATATAGAGATTGTGTGTCTCCCCGGGACGAAATCCGATCCAGCCGGCCTTGTGATTTCTGAATTCGGGCTGGTCAACAGTCAGTATCTGCTGTCTGCTGGAAGCGTCTGCCATGTTTGGCTGCGTCGCATTCACCTGATAGGTGGCGACTACCGTATCGAGACTGTCCCGGTCAATGTAATTGACATAAAAGCGGCGGTTGGATGCGAAGTTCGGATCGAAGGCCATGCCGAGCAGCCCGCTCTCTCCCGCCGTGTTCACTGAGCCGGACAAGTCCAGGAAGGGGGTCGGCAGGACGGTTCCATTCTGCAGCACCTTGATGAGGCCGCCTTGCTCCACGATGAACAGCCGGCTATCTCCCAAAGGGGCAGTGGCGAATAATGGACGGTCCAATCCGGTGGCGACGAGATTGGTCTGCAGTTGCGCCAGGGCGGGCTGCGTAAATCCGATAGCGGCATATCCGGCCACGAGCAGACCGGAAAATGATTTCATTGCGAACACCTCATGATCCGATGGTTATGAAAAAGGGAAGGAAACGTCAGCAGGTCGACGACAGAAAGCCGCTCTATATTTATAGAAGGCTCATGATCGGTTGTCAAACCGAATAGAGCGCCAGCTCACCAGCTAAAAACGGGCGCCTTGCTATACTGAATTGAGTATTCCTTATTGCATTTGCCGGAGGAACCCATGATTCATGAGGTAAAAGGCGATATTCTGCTGAGCCACGCGCAGGTCATTGCCCATGGGCTTGCGCCTTATGATTCCTTCGAGCACGGCCTGGCATTGAGCCTGGGGCGGCAATGGCCCGGCCTGGTCAAGGATTTTCATCATTTCTGCCATACCGCAGACCCCCGGATGGGGGAGGTGTGGGTGTGGCCCGGCGCGATGAGCAAGCGCATCATCAATCTGCTGACCAATGAACCTTCGGATACCATTCGGGATACATCGGAGGGTGCCCGAACAGAACGTGTCGATCTTGCCCTGCGGGAATTGCGCCATCTGCTCGAAACGGAAAAGTACGCTCATATTGCGCTGCCGCGCCTTGCCACCGGCGCAGGTGGGCTGGATTGGGTCGAAGTATGGCCGCTGGTCGTGCATCACCTGGGGGAATTGAAGGTGCCGGTCTACATTTACACCGTTTATGAAAAAGGAATGCAGGCGATCGAGCCGGGATTGAGCGAGGTCTCGGGGAGAAGGCAGCGGCTATCGCATTAAGGAAGCGGTTCCAGATGTAGTGTCCGCTCTGGCGGACCCGGAAGGAAGGGGGTCGGTATGCCATTGACCCAATCCGCATGGCCGCTGCCGTAATAGGGCGAGAGCGGATGACCGCTCTGGCCGCCGGGCATTTCAAAATATCCATGTTCTTCGTCGCCCGGAGAGACTGCGAAGCGGGCGGACGCGCCAAAGTCCGGCCCTTGCACGCGCGGCATGTGGTTGTCGCCGGGAAGAGGGTCTTGCGGCATATCCAGCCAGCGCCCGATGAATTCGGGTAATACCCGGCTGAGCGGATGGCGGATGCGTGCGGTGTTGCGCTCGCCCCAGCTGCGCGTCGCGATACCGCCTGGCAGCTTTTCCATGCGTTCGGCCACGCGCCGGGCGCAGCTGTCGAGCAGGTCGTCCCAGCTGCTGTATATGGGTGGCAGCAGGTGCGCCGGCCGCTGCTCGATCAGGATCCAGACGGCGTTCTCGGCCCGATTCAGATCCGGAAGCGAAAAATCGGGGTGGCTGCGCCGCACTGCGGCGGAAAAACCATCGAGCACGCTGTGCAGCACCTCTCTGCGGAATGTGCGTACCAGACGGTAGGCTACCGATTCCGTGGCGGCACGACCGTTCCAGTCGGCAAGTCCCTGCCGCATCCCGGTGCGCCATTCCGTCTCGCTGCCATTCGTCAGCGTTCGTTCGAGCAGCTGGTGCCAGCGGGCCAGCATGAGTGCCCGGTCGTCGAGCTGAATGGCCAGCATGGTGGCGGGCTCGAAATGTTCATGTTCATCCAGGCTGTCGCGGATCTGCCTCGCGCGTGCCCCTAGGTCATATCCCCCGTCGCCAAGCAGTTCAAGCATAGGACCGTCGACCGTGCGCGCATTGGCTGTCCACAGACGCTGCCGGTCGAGGAGGAGCGGATAATGCTCCGGCCTGAGCCAGCCATTCCATCCGGTATCCGGCTTGCTCCAGTCCGCGGGAAGCCGGGGGTCGTAGTTCCCGCTGCGCGCGGGAATGCGGCCGATGATCGTCCAGCCGATTTTTCCGTGCCGGTCGCCCACGATGAAGTTCTGCGGCGGAATACTTGCGTTCTGCGCGATCGCAATGGCTTCGTCCACGGTCTCCATCCGTTCCAGTTCGGTGAGTTCCATGTTGACCGAACCCGGCTCATGAGCCACCCAGGCCAGCGCAAGGGGCGTGCCATCGTGGTCCGAGGCCAGCAGCGGACCCCATTCGGTCTCGTAGATGTCGAGCGCCTCGTCCGGAGCGCCGCGCGCGCGCAGGATTTCCCGATGGGTGGTGAAAGGTTTCCACCCGGTAGTGCCGAGGTAGCGCGATGCATCTTCGGGATGCCGTATGACTCGCACCCAGTCCATGAGATCGGCATAGCTGTTCGTGAAACTCCAGGCGATTTTCCGGTTGGACCCGACAGCGATGACGGGTGTGCCGGGAAGGCTGACGCCAATTACATCATTTGTCTTTCCAGGCTGGCGGGAATCGGGATAGATCAAGCGGGTGCGAAACCATATGTTCGGCACGCGCAAGGTGAGATGGATGTCATTGGCGACGAGCGCAGCGCCTTCGGCCAGTTCACCCGCCACGGCAAAACTGTTGCTGCCGGGAAGTTCGTCTCCATGCTCCTCGAAATCGCGCATAAGGGCGGGATCGATGGTGCGGAGGTCGAGCTCATCGGGGGAGGGCGGGTCTGGCCAGCGCAGAGCCGTTCCGGCCAGGGGTGCATCCCATTCGCCGCCACTGGCAGCAAGAAACCGGTAGGCGGATTCGGGAAGTGCGGCACGCAAGGTGGAAAATGCAAGCTCGCGCCGATTGTCCGCATCGTTCAGGGTGAAGTACATCGCTTTCACGACCAGCAGGCTGTCTTCGCTGCGCCACTCAGTCGGGTCGGTGCGCGTCAGCAGATACGGGAAAGGCGGCATGCCGAGTGCGGTCAGGCCGCTGTTTACACCGTCCCGATATATGTCGAGCAGTTTGCGCTCGGCAGCAGGCAGTCCCTTCAATAGGGCGGATGCGCGCGCCCGCATGCGGTGCCGGCGCGCTTCGCGATCCGCCGGCAAGGCTGCGAGCCCGAACAGTTCGGCCAGTTCCCCCGCGGCCTTGCGCCGCATCAGATCCATCTCCAAGAAACGTTCCTGGGCATGAACGTAACCCAGCGCCCATACCAGGTCGTCGCGATTCCGGGCATGCAGCGTTGCGGTGCCGAGCGAGTCGCGTTCGACGGTCACGGATGCGGAAAGCCCATCCGCCTGTATCGTTCCATCATATTGGGGGAGGCTGCCGCGCACCACCAGCCAGAGCGCTGCCGCGAGAAGCAGCATCAGCACGAGGGATACCACCAGCGATCGTCCGATCAGACGGGTTCCGGCAACCATGCGACAGCGGACGGGACAGGGGGGACAGAAGGGGATGGGAGCAGAGGTGCGAAGCTGGCGCGATGCATCATGTGAATGCGATATGGATGCCCCGGGAGCCCGTGCGGTTGATAACGACTCCGAAGGGATTCGCTCGGGGATTTTCCGATTTTTGCCGGATGAACCCGATGCGCTTGCGGCTCAGCCGATATCGCCGGACTGCCCGGGCGGGTTCCGACCTGACCCCGGATTCTACCGACGGAGGGATCGAGAGATCGAACCGGAACCCGGGCGGTGGCGCTGCCGGGCAGGCAGCCTATTTCGGCTTGCTGTTCGAAAGAACGAATTCCGCCAGACGCTGTGCCGGTTCGCCGGTGATGTTGGGGAAAGCAGTCATTCCCATGCTGCCTTTCTGGATTTTCTCTATGACAGCCTCCTTGGTCGTCATCTTGGCGCTCAATGACATGACGCGATCGGCTTCCGGCTTGTGACACTTGCTACAGTTCGTGTAAAAGATGTCTTCTCCGCTGGCGTTCTCGGGCGGAGTGTATGGATCCGTCTTGGCGCAGCCTGCCAGGCCCACGAGTGCCACAGTCAACAGCAATATGATTTTCTTCATTTTATGCTCCGTTTTATCGGTAGGGAATGCCACTGTTTTTTGGATTGCCAGAGGGTGGACATTATACGTTCTATCGACCAATAAAGTGGCGCTTCGGAGTTGCTGCCGACATATGGGCATTATATGGGCATTATATGGGCATTAAACGGGCGGGGAAACCATGTTCAGGGCGGAGCGCTTTGCCCGGCGCTGAGATTGTTCAACACGATTTTACCCCCCGCGATGACGAGATCGGGATACTCCAGGATTTTCAGGTTGCGAGTGGGATCTCCCTTTACCGCGATCATGTCTGCGGGGGCGCCGCGCTGAATTGTGCCCAAAAGCGGCAGGCCGAGATGCCGTCCCGCTTTCGACGTGGCGGCTCGCAAGACATCGATGGCCCCCATTTTCGCATAGTTCATCATGTAGGTAAGCTCCTGTGCATCGATCCCCCAGGGAATATCCGGATGCGCCACTTCCGCGCCATACAACAGTTCTCCACCAAGCGCCGTCCAGGCAGCGGCGTTCAGGGCAACGCCGGGACATTTAGACAGGGTATCGAGTGTCGTCACTATTTTTACCCGCTGCGCTGCAGCCTTCTTGAGCAGAGGTTCAGGAATCACTTCGCAAGGCATGTGTGCCCATTCGTCGACACCGGCATCGACCGCGATTCGGGCACCCCGCATTTCAGCGATGTGTGCCGTTACCTTGCGTTTGTTCTTGTGTGCTTCATCCACAATGGCGCTAACGATATTGCCAGGCAATAGCGGCCAGGTGGGTGGGGATGGGGTTTTGCTGGCGGCCTCGTGAGGTTTATCGGGATGGGCTGCATCCTGGTGATCGTGGCCATGCCCACGCCCATGATCGTGGCCGTGACCAGTCGTCCAGGGAGCGCCCGCTTCGCCACCGGGCTCCAGTGCGATCTTGATCACGACGGCGCCGCCATCGATGAGATGGCGTACGGTTGCGCGCGCTTCCTCCTCGGAAGAAACAGCAATGGCGATGTTCGCCGTTCCCGTGAAAGGAATCGGATAACCATTCGGAGCGGTAATGATCGGCCCGGAGGTGAGCACGCGCAAATCTCCATCCCCACCGTACGGCTTGTGCAGAGGTCCACCCACATCCCGGATGGTGGTGATCCCATGCCGCAGAACGGTGTCGGCGGGGATGTTCCGGAATGACAGGTGCGCATGCAGTTCGATGAACCCGGGCAGGATGGTTGCATCGCCCAGCTCGATTACCTTCGCATTATCGAACTTGATCGAATCCCGTGGCCCGATCTGCGCTATTTGCCCGTTTACCACGAGCACCGAAGTATCTGTTTTCATATCGGTGCCATCGAAAACCCGCACAGCATGCAGAATCGTCGCTCTTTCCCCGGCTTCCTGGCTGATGGCGAGAGAAGACGCGGTCAACAGAAGCGGGGCCAGAAGCAAAGCCAGACAAGGCGTGTTGAGCCGTACCGTACCGTTTTTCTGCATTTTCTTCAGCTCCATGGCAGCGATCATTGGAAGGTTTTTTCATCATGAAAATGGGCTGTTTTACAGCGGGTGCAGTTCATTCAGAAGCGTGCCGATAAGCCGATCTGGCCCCAGCGTCCCGGCATGGGGTAGCCGGGGCGATAGGCATAATTCGTATCCAGCAGGTTTTCCATGGCTACGAAGATCTCACCCCTCTTGCCGAGTATCGGCAACTGGTGCGAGATACGGGCATTCATGATCACGAATGAATCCACCTGCTCGGTGTTGACGGCGCCCGCTGCGCGGGCACGACTGAGCGCCACTACGCTTGACTGATACTGGGCATCGACCGTCAGGCGAATCAGTCCAAACTGCCCATTGAAGCCGGCGGTGACGGCGCGTTTCGGCGTGTAGGGCAGGTTGTCGATACTGGGATCGAGCAGGGTCAGGCCGCCGAATACCGTCCAGTGCCGGCCAATGTTCTGCCTGATTGCGATTTCGGCGCCACGGATCGAGTATGTGCCCAGATTCAGGAACTGCGGTGGAGGCGGAACACTGGGCGGGAAGCCAAAGATATAGCGATTTCTTACCCGGTCCACGAAGACGCTCAAATCGATCTGTGTTGCGTCGATGGGACTCAGTTTCATGCCGACTTCTGCATGATCGAGCTCTTCCGCGGAAAGCTGTTTCCATGTCTGGCCCAGCGGCGGGATCAGTGAGGAAAGAAGCGGTGCCTCCAGTCCCGGGTAGTTGATGCCGCGCGACACATTGCCGAATATCGTGACCCTCTCGGATACCAGGGACAGGCCTGCATGCGGCGAGGTTCTTGTGCGGAACTCGCTATGGTCGTAAACCCGTATGCCCAGCGAGGGTACAAGCGCCCAGTTTTCGTTGAGATCGATCGTCTGGCTCAGCGCGACGTACGGCGATGTGACGCGGAAGGTCGGTGCATCGAAGCTGTCGTGGGGAGCGGGCGCGACACGATTGAATCGTACATCGCCCGAAATCCAGTCGCTGTCCAGTCCCGCAGCGATCAGGCCCCCTTTCCACAATGAAAACTCCTCCTTCCAGCGCATGCCGGTCATCTCGAAACTGGAGAGCGTATCGCCATCCAGCCCCGGCTGACGCAGCCAATTACCTTCGCCCGTGTTGTAATAAAATCGCAGATCCCCGCGCCAGTTGCCGTGGCGATGAGACAGAAAGGCGGATACCATGCCGGCACGGGTGTTGTATTGCGGCGCCACGGCAGGTGCCTGCAGGCGATTGTCGCCCGGATCGCGTGCCTGGTTATCCACGTAAAGAAAACTCGTGCCGACCGACCAGTTGGTGTTCAGCCGCAGGCCGATACGCCCCATCACATTATTCAGTTCGCCACTCGCGTTGGGACGATGGCCTTCCGACTGGGCATGGCCTTGCGCCAGCATGAAATCCACGTCTCCACGGCGGCCCACCAGATCCGCCTGCTCGATGAAGGTGCTGAAGTAGCCGCCGGAAATCCTCGCGCCGGCGTGAAACCCGTCTTCGGTGGCACGCTTGGTTTCCAGGTTGATCGACGCGAAGTTGTTGCCGTTGATTTGCGGCTGTGGACTCTTGTAGACGGTAATGGATTGCATGCCATTGACCGGGAGCAAATCGAGCAAGGGGTGATTCCATACGCCCATGTAAAATGGAACACCGTCGATATAGGTCTTGATTTCGCTGCCGGGCCGGCTGACACCCATTCCACGGATATAGACCGCGCCGCCCTGGTCGCCGCCGAATGCGCCTACCGGGTTGTAACGCGATATCTGCACCCCCGGCGTCCGGCGCAGCGCCGTGGCCAGATCGAAAGCGTTCTGGTCGTGAAGCTGGCTCTCATTGACCACTGCCGATATGCTTGAGAAGCGGTCGGCATGGATGCGGTCGATGATGGGATTGTCGGTCACAGTCACAGCTGAGAGCTCGATATCATGCGACATTGCAATACCTGGGAAGATTACCGCTATTGCCATCGATGCTGCGGTTACTGCAATTTTTATCGTTCGCATTTGTTTTTCTTCTATTCTTGACGGTGTTCAACGGAAGGCGGCACTCGAACGCAGCCATTGCCGAAGATTTCTGTTCTTTATCTGGACAGTGAGCTGGAGCGTGCTCCATTCCTGACGCTGGTCTGGCGTCATCGCTTGTTCTCGCAAGCGTCGATGGGCAATGTAAAACAGATTTCTGATCTTAGGAACGCGGCATATTGCCGCATGCGGCAATATGCCGCACACATCCACGTCGGTCTGGCTGGACGATGATATTAATTTGTCATGGCCTGGCGACGTGGAAAAACCTGTAGCGTGGGGAGGGATTCAAGGGCGAGAATCTGAATGCCCGGCATCCGGCTGAAGACTTGCGGCGGCAGCGAAAGACATGGCGCTTTGCAGGCCCCATGTCAATTATGGGTCTCTCGATTTGACCACCTTTTACCCCTCAGATGCGGATGATGGATATACTTTTAATTCCTATACTTGTGCATCGATAATGCATCTGTTTCCAGTTTGCCATTAATTTTATAGCTCTGTCGTGAGGCCCCTGCCCAGGATTTTCATTTTTTCCATTTCGACCGTGCTGCTCGTGGCACTGGCTATCGCGGCCTTTCTCGCATACCGTGAGGCCGAAACCTCCACGTATCAGGCGCGGCGCTTGTCCAAGCTTGGCAGCACACTGCACTGGGCGCTCGAAAGCGGGCCAAGCGACGAGCTGATCCTTTCGCAGGCAGGACCTTACGACCATCGCCTGGGCTATAGCCGCCTGCCGGAACTGCTCGAGCATCTGGTGAAGAACGGCTTCGAGGTAAAAACCCAGGCAAGGATTTCCCCGCGCATGAAGGAACTTGCAGGGCGAGGCCTGTTCATTCCTTATCGCGAGAAAACCCAGGCTGGCCTGCAGATAACGGCCGGGGATGGCCAGAGCCTGTACCGGGCACGATTCCCCGCGCGCATCTACGAAAACTTCGAGGCGGTTCCGCCGGTGGTGGCGA
>CAZYYR010000069.1:0-10791 GCA_964651465.1 uncultured Nitrosospira sp. | reverse complement strand
CACTTCGTGGATGTGGTCTGGCTCGGACTGTTCATTTTCGTCTACTGGCTGATATAGGCAGCAGACGATAATTCCGGCACCTACAGCGGAATCAAACCAAAGTAGGTGCCGGCCATCAACAGGGTGAACAATAGAAGGGACAAGCTGATGCGCAGGGTCAGGGACCTGATGGCACGGGTACCGTGCCCCTTGTCCTTGACCATGTAATACAGGGCGGAAGCAAGGCTGCCGAATATCAGCAGTAAGAGCAGCACCAGAACGAATTTCAAAGCCTGATCCGTAATAATGGGATTCAAGGAACAAGTGTAGCCGAGTTCTGCATACTATCCAATGACTATTTCAGGCTGGCGATTCACGCCACGATTATGGTCAACAATAGCTGCAGTGGCTGTCATAGCAGTCATGCTGCAACTGGGCAACTGGCAGCTTTCTCGTGCCCATGAAAAGGAATCGAGACAGGAAAAACTGGATCTCCTGTCAAAAGAACCCGCAGTCGTTCTGCCGGATACCCCGGTAGAGCTTGAGGATTTCCAGTATCGGCAGGTTGAAGCACGGGGCGAGTATCTGCCGGAGCATACGATTTATCTGGATAATAAAATCCATCGAGGCATGGCTGGCTACCAGCTCATTACCCCTCTCAGAATCGGAAAAAGCTCCATGCACGTTCTCGTAAACAGGGGCTGGGTAGCTGCCAGTCGGGATCGCAGCATATTGCCGGACGTGCCGATAGCGCGGGGTGAGCTTTCCGTCTTCGGTACCGCGACGAAAGCGACACAGAAAACACTGGAGTTGTCACAAGAGGTCGTAGCCGGGAAGGTCTGGGAAAACCTGGACCTCGAGCGCTACCGCCGTGTGACGGGCTTGAAACTGCAGCCAATAATGATTCTGCAGAAGGATGAATTGAATGATGGGCTGGTGCGCGATTGGGTCAGACCGGATTCAGGTTCACTCAAGAATTTGGGTTATGCGATGCAATGGTTCGCCATGGCTGCGGCCGTATTGACTATTTATCTGGTACTCAGTGTCAAACGAGAGCGCGACAAGAAAGAATAAGCGGACTTTGATCCTGCTGGCGTTGTTGCTGTGCGGTCCGATTATTGCGTCTTACACGCTCTATTTTCTGGATGTGCGGCCCGGCACCGTCAACTATGGCGAGCTGCTCGAGGTCCAGCCCCTGAAAGGCACGGCCTCGAACGAAGCGGACGGAACCATATTCCGCATGCGCCAGCTTCGCGGGAAATGGGCCTTGATTTCGGTGGATTCGGGAAATTGCGACGAGCAGTGCCGTCAGAAATTGTATTACATGCGGCAGGTGCGCCTGATACAGAATGCGGAGAGAGAGCGGGTAGAACGGGTCTGGCTGATTGACGACGGTGCCTCCCCCGACCCGGGATTGGCCAGCGAGTATGAGGGTACATGGATCATCAACGCCAAGGACAGCGATCTGCTCAAGGCGCTCCCGGCAAACAGCTCTCCCCGGGATCATATCTATATCGTCGATCCGATAGGAAACCTCATGATGCGCTTTCCCAAAGATCCGAATCCCTCGAAGATGGCGAAAGATATAAAACATTTGCTCAAGGTATCGCAACTGGAACATGCAATGGGAACCGACAACAAGCATTGAGACTCACAGAACCATCAGTTGCCGGCAAGTAAGCCGGCATCGGGAAAATCTTACGATATGGCGGAGCCGCGGCAGGCTTTCTGAAAACGGTTAATACGAGTACACAGCCACAGGCGAATTAGGAGACGAACATCATGACTACGACAAGTGTTGCCTTGCAGCAAACAGCATCGCGCATGCAGCAATTTTATCGGCTGACCAAGCCGAGAGTGGTATCGCTTATCGTCTTCACGGCGGTGATCGGCATGTTTCTTGCCGTACCGGGTGCCGTACCGCTGGATACCCTGATATACGCGACCGTGGGAATCGCCTTTGTTGCCGGTGCTGCGGCCGCAGTCAATTGTCTGGTGGAACAGAAGATCGACGCGATCATGGCCCGCACCCGCGGAAGGCCGTTGCCGAGAGGTACGGTGACTTCCCCGGAAACACTTTTCTTCCTCGCGTTGATTGGCGGAACGGGTCTGCTGGTTCTGCATCAGCTCGTCAATCCGCTGACGATGTGGCTCACGCTGGGTACGTTCGTCGGTTATGCCATCATCTATACCGTCATACTGAAGCCGATGACGCCTCAGAATATCGTCATAGGTGGAGCTTCGGGCGCCATGCCGCCGGTGCTTGGCTGGGCTGCCATGACGGGTGAAGTCACTGCCGACGCGCTGCTGCTTTTCCTCATCATTTTTGCCTGGACGCCGCCTCATTTCTGGGCACTCGCACTCTATCGGAAGCTGGAGTATGCAAAGGTTGGCATGCCGATGCTGCCGGTAACACATGGGGACCAATTTACCCGTCTGCACGTTCTTCTGTACACGCTGATACTCATTGCCGTGACATTGATGCCCTACGCCACGCAGATGAGCGGGCTCATCTATCTGATCGGGGCGGGTGTCCTGGACGCGATATTCCTGTACTACGCGGTAAAAATCTACCTCGACTACAGCGATCAGTTGGCAAAAGCCACTTTCCGCTATTCCATCCTGTACCTGGCCGGCATATTCGCTGTATTACTAGTGGATCATTACATCCGCTTCTGAAGATAGCCATGAGATAGCAGCGAGATAGCCGTGAAGCACTGGCTGTATAAAGCGATGACTGGAGGGGTGGGTGTCCTTTCCCTTTTGTGGGTGGTTGCGCTCCTCTCCGCCTGCGGTAAAACCGACGTCCCGAAACCCGTTTTCTTTTCCACCGACGTGACGGGGGCGGACATCGGCGGCAACTTTACCCTTACGGACCACGCCGGCAATCTCCGGACGCTTGAGGATTTCAAAGGGAAGGTGGTCGCATTGTTTTTTGGCTATACGCATTGCCCAGACGTATGTCCCGCCACCATGGGCAAACTGGCAACTGCCATGGGCGAACTCGGCGCCGAAGCATCACACGTACAGGTGCTGTTCGTTACAGTGGATCCGGAGCGCGACACCGCGGCTGCGCTGAAAGAATACCTGTCCGCATTCAATCCGGATTTTCTGGGCTTGTACGGGGATGAGCGTGCTACAAGGAAGATCACCAGGGAATACAGAATTCATTCCCAGATGCAGCCGGGAGAAGCTGCCGGGCATCACACCGTGGACCATTCCACCGGCACCTATATTCTGGATACGAAAGGAAAGGTTCGTTTGTACGTGAGCAGCGACAAAGGTGTGGATGTGATCGTACACGATATCTCGGAATTGCTGAGAGCGTCCTGAGCCCAAAGCCCTGGTATTCCCATCTGCCGAACATGCGCCGCAATCAGGGAAACAGCTTCCCCGGGTTCAGTATATTATTGGGGTCGAACACACCTTTGATTGCTTTCATCAGCGTCAGGGTAGGCGAATCGAGCTCTTTGCTGATATAGGCGCGCTTCTCCATACCTACGCCATGCTCCCCCGATAACGTTCCATTGAGCTGGATCACCAGGTCGAATACCTCGTCCAGGCACTTCTCCGCCCGGTTCATTTCATCTGCCAGATCCGGGTTTACAAGCAGGTTGACGTGAATATTCCCATTGCCTGCGTGCCCAAAGTTCACGTTGGCGATACCATATCTGGCGCTGAGCTGTGCGAGGCCTTCAAGAAACTCCGGCAACGCCGCAACAGGCACCACCACGTCCTCGTTGATCTTCTTCGGAGCAATATCCCTGAGCAGAGGCGACAGGGTCTTCCGGGCCAGCCACAATGCCGCGGTATCCTCCTTTTGCTCCGCATGGCTCAGGCCTTCCACATGGCAGGCGGCGAAAACCGCTTCCTGCGATTCCACAACGGAACACTGTGAGCCGTCCACTTCTATCATGAGCATCGCCGCGGCATCGGCGGGAAGCATATCGGGAAAACGGCTGCGTATCAGGTCGAGCGAGCCCGAATCCAGAAATTCCAGGGCGCTGGGTATCTGGGGAAGCGCCATCACCCGCAGAATGGCACCAGCGCAGCTGGCAATGTCGCGGTAGTATGCGGCCACCCCCTTGCGGACTTCGGGCAGGGGGGTCAGCTTGAGCGTGGCTTCCGTGATGACTGCCAGCGTCCCCTCCGATCCGATCAGAAGACGGGTAAGATCGTAGCCGACCACTCCCTTCGTGGTATAGCATCCGGTCCTGATGATTTCCCCGCTGCCTGTGACCGCTTTCAGCCCCAGCACGTGGTCCCGGGTGGTCCCATACTTGACTGCATGCGGCCCGCCTGCAGAGGTCGCGATGTTCCCCCCTATGCTGGAATAGGCGGCACTGGAGGGATCCGGCGGCCAGAATAGACCATGAGGCTTGACCGCAGCCTGCACGGCTTCATTCAGAACGCCCGGCTCGGCGACGACGACACGATTGGACGGATCGATAGCGACAAGACGTACCATTCGCTCAAGTGACAGCACCACGCCTCCACGCTCCGGAAGGCTGCCGCCGGCCGTACCGGTCCCGCGGCCTCTCGCAGTGAGCGGAATGCCGAACCGGTTACAAAGCAGGACTAATGCCTGTACCTCCGTCGCACTACGCGGAAATACCACCGCGTCGGGCGGAAACAGTTTCCGGGAGTTGTCATAAGCGTAGGCAAAGCAGTCCACAGGGTCGGTGTAAACCCTGTCAGGGGGAAGGAGATTTCCAAGTTCGCCAATAAAATCAGGGGAAAGCATCGAATGGCAGCGGAATATTCATCAGGAGATGCCATACCGTACACGGAAATCCATGAGAGGACAGACAGCCTCCCCCGGCAAACGCGATCGCGGTCTAGCGATGATACTCGAAAACCTTCACCACCTTACGGACACCGCTCGTGGACCGTGCAATTTCCACCGCATCCTCCGCCTCCGCAGGGCTCACCATCCCCAGCAGGTAGACGACGCTATCCTCCGTAACCACTTTGACATGATTAACCTGGAACTTGCCGGCATCCATGAAGCGGCCCTTCACCCTCGAGGTAATAAGCGTATCATTGCTGCGAGACGTGTACGACGCCGGACTCCCCACCACCAGTTCATTGGTAACGCGCTGGACGTTTTCCACTCCTTTTACCAGCCGCTCCACTTCCTCCCTGGCATCCACCGAAGGAACCTCGCCCGTAAGCAGCACATTACGGTTGAAGCTCGTGACATTCACGTGAACCTTGTTGCCGAACCGATCGCCGATCCGGCGATCGCCCTTCTGCTCGATTCCTTCATCCTCCACGAAAGTGCCGCTGGTGCGGCGATCCTGTGACATGGCCACGCCCGTGCCAACACCCGTTGCAACGCCTCCAGCAACCAGCAGGGCGCAGCCCGAAAAAAATGGAACCAGCAATATGATTGAAAGCAGCACGACTCGGCCCGGACCTTGCATTGACATCCCCTTAATATCTCTTTTATTCGAACAGGCTTACCCAACAACAAGTACACGGAACCCTTTCCATCCCATACGACGCTATTCGCCAAAAGCATCCTTGATCCATTCGATTCCCTCGCGCCCCGACAGCAGCACCGCATCAAAACGGCAGGGAGGTTCACGCTTGAGGGAAGACAGATAATGTCTAGCCGTATAAATGAGTTTGGTGCGCTTCCTCTCAGTGATACTTTCTCCCGCCCCGCCACAGTTCCGGCTGGCTCGCATCCTCACTTCAACAAATACCAGCGTGGCACCTTCCCGCATGATGAGATCGATTTCACCGAAGCGGCACCGATAGTTTCTCTGCAGCAGAACAAGGTTATGCCTCTCTAGAAACGCCTCGGCACGCCGCTCCGCCTCCGCCCCATTCACCGGCGAGCCCACCAAGCATCCAGGCATTTCCCGATACAATAGCGCATACGATGCTAAACCGGTTCGGCAATCGATAATCCTGAAGGATATGATAACACCTGCGTTATATGTCGTTGCCACGCCCATTGGAAATCTGCGCGATATCACGCTGCGTGCGCTGGACATCCTCACTGCCGTAGACGTCATTGCTGCCGAGGACACGCGTACGACGTCCAAACTGCTCAGGCATTACTCCATCAGCAAGCGGACCATCGCCGTACATCGCCACAATGAAGCCGCCACCGCGGAAAAGATCGTAACGCTCATATCCGAAGGAAAAAAAGTCGCGCTGGTTACGGACGCGGGCACACCCGGAATATCGGATCCTGGTGCCATCGTAGTCAACCGGGTGCGCGATTCCGGTCATGAGGTGACACCCATTCCAGGTGCCAACGCGGCTGTATGCGCACTATCCGCCATCGGCTTCACTGCACCTCATTTCCTGTTTTATGGTTTCCTTCCAGCCGCTGCGGGGCCGCGCAAGCGCGAACTCGAAGCGCTGAAATCGCTCCCCTATACCTTGGTGTTCCATGAGGCGCCGCATCGGATACTCACGTGCATTGCCGATTTTGCCGACGTGCTCGGGCCTCATCGCAAAATAGCGGTCGCCAGGGAACTGACCAAACTGTTCGAAACGATTCACATCTGCCGGCTCGACGAGGCAATCCACTGGTTTCACGCCGATCCCAACCGGCAAAAGGGCGAGTTCGTGCTGATCGTATCGGCTCCGGAAAGCCGTGATGCGCCTCCGCTGAGCGTTTTCGCAGAGCATGCACTGCAGCGCCTGATGGAGGTATTGCCTCTCAAGCAAGCCGTCAAGCTTGCAGCGGAGATAAGCGGTGAAAGCAGAAATCGGCTTTATGCCTTGGCATTGGAACAACAGCAGAAACACAGGGACAAAGCATGAAAATCGCTCGTGCAAAAATTGCCATGGTGGCAAAAAGATGAGGTAGCGGCTATAATGCCAATGTTCCGTTTCCTGTGAACGCGAGTAACCCAACGAAAACTCAATATTTTTGGAGAGATCAACGATGAAAACATCCGCTACGTTTTATCACGCTGGCTGTCCCGTATGTGTCGAAGCCGAACGGCAGATTGCCGATGCGCTGGATCCGGAACGCTACGACGTGGAGCTCGTGCATCTGGGTGAACAAAAGGACAGGATCGAAGCCGCCGAAGCCGCCGGCGTGAAGTCCGTTCCGGCCCTGGTGATCGGTGGAGCACCTTTCCACATCAACTTCGGTGCACCGATGTCCGCATTGAAGTCCTGATTGCCGATTCTAGATTCTATTGAATGGCGGGTATATTGCCCGCCATTCCCTTTCCCGGTTTTTTCCAGTTTTCAGCCGTACCCTCCTACATCGTTTCCTTAAAGCATATCGGGAGAAAGCACGACCCGAAGCAGCAATTCTCCCGGCTCCCGCCCCTTTTTCTGGCTGAACCACCAGATAGCGCCCTTCCGAATGTTCCACATGGCCGGCTCTCCAGACAGGAGCAGGCCCGCGACCTCGCCCAGCGTGGGCTGATGACCCACCACCAGTACGGTACCTTTCCCCTCAGGCCACCCAGCGGCTGACAGCACCGCTTTTGCAGATGCGCCAGGTCGGATCGCTTCCACGGTTTTAAACTTTTCATCCAGCGCCTCGGCTGTCTGCACGGTGCGCCTGGCTGGGCTCACCAGCATGTTCGTATCCTTTGGCAACCTTGGCTTAAGCCATTCCGCCATTGCCCGTGCCTGTTTCAAACCTTTCTCCGTGAGCTTGCGCGCTTCATCCGGCGAGCCCTCTTCAGCTTCCGCGTGACGCCATAGAATGAGTTCCATCAGCTTCTCCTGCGGTTATTCGTTCGTTCCCCAGCGGCCAACAGGATTGCAATGTACTCCTCATCGCCATCCACGCGCACCCGTTCATTCTAACCCTTCTTCGCAAGACTCATTGAACACCATCGATCCCATTCACCATAGCGACCCTGGATAGGGCCAAGGGGCAGCGCGAACAGAATCAGAGCGATTCCGCCCACGATGCTTGCGGCTGCGCCCAGGCTGGTGTAGCCCGTCAAGGGCAAAGGTGCCAGTACCAGCCACACACCGAACATCATGTTCACAAACCGTAGCGGACGTCCCACCTCGCTCAGGGCCATGATCGAAAATGTAACAACGAGAGAGCCGATCAGGTGGTCGCTGTTGGCTGCCGCCCCGGTGCTGTCAAAGAGAATGCGTGAGAACATCAACGTGGCGCCGATGACAATGCTTGCTGTCATGTTCCAGGTAAAGCGGACCCCCGTGCCGATGATCTCCCGCAGCACCGCCATGGGAGGCCCTTCGAACGTACTTGAATGATCCGGACCGCCCCCTTTCATCGTATCCCCATGCCATATCACGTGCCACAGCAATTTGTCGTTCTTCCGGCGGTCCTTGAGAAACTGGAGTGTTGCCAGGATTTCGTCAAATGAATAGGGAATCTGCAGTAGCATTGCGACAGCTGCGATCAGGCATAGCGTGCACCAGGTTCCGATGATAATGGGCTGTATGATGATGAAGTAGATGCTGACCACCCCCAAGGGCACGATCAATATGCCGAAAAACAGCACCATCCAGGGCATTGTGCGCCATCGCCGCTTGTCCCCGATAACACCCGTAAGAATTTCCAGCACGTATACCATCGCACCCAGCCCCGCGTCTGCAACCGGCCATGCTTCCGATACCTCGGAGGTAATGATGCGCGCCGTGCCCCCGTCGAAGAATGGATCCCAGACATGATCTATGTGGCCGAGCTGAAATGCAGCCATGTAGCGGGAAGCGAACAGGCCTATGAATGCCAGGGCCACGATCATGAGCCTGTTGGTCATTCCCGAAGGGCTATAGCTCCAGCCGGGCGGCGTATCGGGACCATCCATCCGGGCGACAGCGCTGATGCCGGGTGGGGGCGATACGACGACAGCGAACAGGATCACCAGCGCGCCGACCAATGTGTCGTTGGCATAGACTGCTGCGCTTGGCGTCCAGAATACCAGCGGCGCGAACAGGAGCCATGTGCCCCATAACGCTGTCATCCAGCGTGCCCAGCCATAGTCGCGCGATATCGACAGCAATCCGAATATCACGATCAGCAGCCCGGTGACGATATCGCTCACTGTCATCCAGGTAGCCGACAAAGCGAGACCGCGGCCGGAGGGCGTGACGGGCTCTTGAGCGATCATCCACGATTCCGTGAGCCCGAAGATGAAAGGGCTCGATATCAGCCACAGCCCGAGCGCGACATTGGCAAAATGGCACCACACCGTTTGCCTGTGTTCGTTACGTTCTTCTTCGCGATTCTGCGCGATGAGGCGTCCACTCGGAAGGTTATCCTGCTCCATATCCTCCAGCCACAGCGGCAGCGCAAGTTTATTGCGCCTATACCAGGCAGCCGGATTCTGCTTCAGATGATCGATAATCGTGGGCAGTGTTTCACGCAGCGTGTGCCTGGGCCGCCAATCCAGCAGCTTCCTTGCGCGGGAGATATCCAGCTCGAAATGGTCGTCCGACAAAGCCACCATGAAAGGCTTGACGAAAGGTTCGATTCCGCGATCGATGGAGTCGGGAATGACATCTTCCATCTTGTTCTGCAGCCATGCGCCCGCCACCGCAACGGACTTTGGAACCTGATGCGTGACCCACGGCGTATCGTGGATCAACTGCCCCATGAGGTTCTGCAGACCTTCATAGCTTTCCGTCGCTGGCTCGCCTATCAGCAGCGAAAGTGTTTCCGGCAATTGGGTGCGGCGTTCTACAGTCAGGCGGAATGCGCGCGCAACATCCTCGATATGAGTAAAGGATTGTCCATGAGAAGGATTTCCGGGAAAAACATGGCTCTGCAGCTGCCGTTCATAGACGCGCTGAATCTGGGTGCTTAAAGAGGGGACTTCGCCCCAATCCGTGTAAACGCCAGCAAGCCGAAGTATCGCGCAAGGGATGTGCCCGCGGTGCCTGTGTACCTCGTTTTCGGCGGCGACCTTCGATTTCGGATAGGGCCACTTGGGTTCTAGAAGCGCCTCCTCGTCTATCGGCAGGCCCGGTTCCGTGGAGGCATGCACCAGCATGGTGCTGGCATATATGAACTGTTCGACGTCAAAAGCTTGTAGCGCTTGCAGCAACCGTCGTGTTCCCTGCACGTTGACTTCCTCATATAGCCGGTGAGGCTCATCCGAGAAATCGTAAAACGCCGCGAGATGAATGACGGAAGCAATCTTTTGCCCATGGCGCTGGCGCAGTTCGGCACACGCGTGCGCCACTGCCTCGTCAGAGGATATATCTACGGAAATGCAGTTCGAACTGCTATCGCATTTCTGCTCGAATCCGACGATCCGGTAATCGTCGCCGAGTGCAGCGACAACGGCTCTACCGATTCTTCCTTCCGAACCGGTTATGAGGACAAGAGGTTTTTTTTCTGTGGATGCGTATTTTTCCATTCAACCACGAGAACTTGGCCGACCCCGGGTGTGACCTGTAACATAGGGCACCGCCGGGTGAGGAGGATAGAAGTGCCCTTTCCTTCATGTGGAATTCCACACGGGGCCTGTTACATTGTTCCAGGCGTTGGAGTCTCTCCCGTTCCAGAGAAGGAGCCAGCCTGATGCCAGGCTGGCTCCTGAACTCCTGATCCCGGTTGCGTTACCTCACCCGTTTTGAATCGTATTCACCTGTCTGGGTCGTGGTGTAGGGCGTTTCATCGTAGGGCGTATCGGGAGAATCCGTCGGTCGCCCCGCCACCCGATCAGACGGCTCGGTATAAGATTTGGTCCCATAATAAGAATGGATTTGGTTCTGCCACGTCGGGTCCGCCATATCCGGCCAGTCATCCTTGTCAAAACCAGGCGCGGATTCGAGCCGATCCTTCTCCACGTCCAGAATGAAGCGCTTGTTCTCCGTATCCAGTGTCAGCGCATTCCAGGG